>JBFGQE010000217.1:0-4822 GCA_041564355.1 Gammaproteobacteria bacterium
CGGCGGCGTCGATCCGGCCCTGCCGCAGTTTTGCACCGAGCCGCGCAACCAGCCCTGGGACAAGGGAGAGCTCGCGGAAATAATGGTCGCCAACTGCATCTACGCGATCAGGAATTCGAGCGGCGGCGAATTCAGCTACAAGATCAACAACACGCATCGCTCGATCGGCGCGCGACTCTCGGGTGAAATCGCGCGCGTGCACGGCAACCAGGGCATGGCGGATCACCCGATCACGCTGCGCCTGACCGGTACCGCCGGGCAGAGTTTCGGCGTCTGGAACGCGGGCGGCCTGCACCTTTACCTCGAGGGCGATGCCAACGATTACGTGTGTAAGGGAATGGCCGGCGGCCGCGTCGTGATTACGCCACCGCGGGGTAGCCATTTCAATTCGCAGGACGCAGCCATTATCGGCAACACCTGTCTCTATGGGGCCACCGGGGGACGGCTGATGGCCGCGGGGCTCGCCGGCGAGCGCTTCGCCGTGCGCAACTCCGGCGCGCAGGCTATCGTCGAGGGTATCGGCGATCACGGTTGCGAATACATGACCGGCGGTATCGTCACGGTCCTTGGCAACACGGGCTACAACTTCGGCGCGGGCATGACCGGCGGTATTGCCTACGTGCTCGATCTCGACCGCGACTTCTACGACCGGATCAACAAGGAACTGATCGATATCCACCGCATCCTCGACGAATCGATGGAAAGCCACCGCGCCTACCTCGAAAACGCGATCGCCGAATACGTCAGCGAAACCGGTAGCGAATGGGGTCAGTACGTCCTCGAAAACTTCAACCATTTCAAGCGCAAGATCTGGATGGTCAAGCCAAAGGCGGCCGAGTTCGATTCGCTGATCGAGACATTGCAAAGCAATGCCGCGTAAAATGCACCCGGGTAAAAATCTTCCTGAAAACCGGGTGTAGATCATGGCCGGCAGAATTCCGCGCGCCTTCATCGACGATTTACTCAATCGCGTCGATATCGTCGAAGTCATCGACAGTCGCGTACCGCTGAAGAAAAAGGGCCGCGAGTTCTGGGCCTGCTGCCCGTTCCACGGTGAAAAGACGCCTTCGTTCTCGGTCAGCCCGCACAAACAGTTCTACCACTGCTTCGGCTGCCAGAAATCCGGTAACGCGATCGGATTCCTGATGGATTACGATCACATGGACTTCGTCGAGGCGATCGAAACGCTGGCCGCCTCGCTGGCGATCGAGGTACCTTACGAGCAGGGTAGCGCGCCCCCGCCGAAAACCGCCGGTCTCGACCCGATGTACCAGTTGCTCGAGCGCTGTGCGGCCTATTACCAGGCTCAGCTTAAGCAAAGTCCTCAGGCGATCGAGTATCTGAAAAACCGCGGCATCAGTGGCCGGACCGCGAAGACCTACGGCATTGGCTACGCGCCGGAGGGCTGGACCAACCTCGACGGCAACGTAAAGTTGCTGGTGGATACCGGGATGCTGGTGCAGAAAGAAGCCGGAAAGCAATATGACCGCTTCCGTCACCGCCTGATGTTTCCGATCCGAGACCGCCGCGGCCGGGTGATTGCGTTCGGCGGTCGCGTGATCAATCCGGAAGACAACCCGAAGTACCTGAATTCGCCCGAATCCCCGCTGTTCCACAAAAGCGATGAAATCTACGGCCTGTTCGAGATGAAGAAAGCGGTAACCAATATCGACCGAATCTATATTACCGAAGGCTACATGGACGTGGTTGCACTCGCCGAACATGGCGTCGCCACGTCGGTCGCCACGCTTGGCACCGCGATCAACAATCGCCAGATCGAAACCCTGTTCCGCCTGTGCAGGCAGCTCGTGTTCTGCTTCGACGGCGACGCGGCCGGCAAGAAAGCCGCCTGGCGCTCTCTCGAGCAATGCCTGGCATCGCTGAAGGAAGGCCGTCTGGCGAGATTCCTGTTCCTGCCCGAGGGCCAGGATCCGGACAGCTACATCGGCGAGCACGGCAAGGAAGCATTCGAAGCGCTGGTCGAGCGGGCGTCGACACTGACCGAGTACCTGTTCGAAACCCTGCTCGGCGAGTGCAATATTCGCACGCTCGAAGGCCGTTCGCAGTTTCTCGACCGGCTGCGCCCCTACTTCGCGCAAATCCCGCTGCAAAGCCTGAAAGATCAGATCCTGGCCGAGGTCGAGCAGCGCCTGGGGCAAAAGATCGATGCTCGCATGCTGCGCCTGCTGGGCGAGGACAAACCGGTGTCGAAGGCGCTGCCGCGACAGCCCGAAACGCACTGGACGCCAACCCGTCTCGCGATTAACCTGCTGCTGCAAAAGCCCGCGCTGGCGGTCGCTACCGGTACCCACCATGAGCTCTCCGACAGCACTATTCCCGGCGTCGACCTGCTGCTGCGTATCCTCGACTGCATCCACGACGAGCCCGAGATCAGTACGCAAAACCTGCTCGACCGCTTCCGCGGAGACGAGCACGAGGGACATTTATACAAGCTCGCCGCGATGGAGCCACCGGTCGAAAACGACGAAAGCCTCGATCGGATGTTTGCCGACTGTTTACAGCAATTGCAGAAACAGTATATAAAGCACCGCCAGAAACTGTTGATCGCTAAACTGCAGGCCGGAGAGGCGCTGAGTGACGCGGAAAAACTGGAACATCGCAAATTGTTCACAAATCAAGGCTGAATTCTGAGAGACCTTGGAAAAAGCAAAAAAAGTCTTATATACTGAATCGTTACGCCCAACCTTCTCACATTTCGAGGCAATATGGACCAGGATCAGCAATCCCGACTAAAAGAGCTCATTGCAAAGGGCAAGGAGCAGGGCTTTCTGACGTATACAGAGGTCAATGATCACCTGCCGGACGGCATTGTCGAACCCGAGCAGATCGAAGATATTATTCGCATGATCAATGACATGGGCATCAAGGTCCATGAATCGGCGCCCTCGGAAAGCAACGATATCCTTAGCGACACCGAAACCGAGCCGGACGAAGACGCCGCCGAGGAAGCCGCCGCCGCGCTCGCTTCGCTGGACAGTGAATTCGGACGCACCACCGACCCGGTGCGCATGTATATGCGCGAAATGGGCACGGTAGAGCTGCTTACGCGCGAGGGCGAGATCAAGATTGCCCGTCGCATCGAAAACGGCCTGAACCAGGCCATGAGTTCGCTGGCGCGCTATCCCGACACGATGCGCCTGATCCTCGAGCGTTATAACGAGGTGCGCGAAGACGAGGCCAAGCTTTCCGATCTGCTGGTGGGCTTCGTCGATCCCGAGGAAGACCCGAACACAATCCCGCTGCCGGCCGCCGCGCAGGCCAGCGACGATGACGACGACGCCGATGTCGACGACAGCGGGCCCGATCCCGAAGAAGCGGAAAAGCGCTTCGTCGTAATCGAGCGCGCGTTCAACCGCGCGATGAACTGCATCGCCAAGGACGACGAGAAAGGCTACGAGCGCAACATGAACCGGGCGGTCAAGGAGCTGATGGAAATCAAGCTGCTGCCGCTGTTCATCGACCGTCTTGGCGCGAATCTGAAAGACGTGATCAACCGCATTCGCACCAACGAACGCATGATCCTCGACCTGTGCGTGAAGCAGGCGCACATGCCGCGCAAGACCTTCATCGAAACCTTCAAGGCCAACGAGACCAACCTGAACTGGATCAACGGCCACCTGAAGTCGGGCGAGAAATACGTCAGGGCGCTGGAAAAGTGCAAGGAAGAGATCCAGCGCTACCAGAAGCGGCTGAAGAAGATTGAGAAGGATTCGCACCTGTCGATCCACGACATCAAGGAAATCAACCGCAAGATGTCAATCGGCGAAGCCAAGGCGCGTCGCGCGAAGAAGGAAATGATCGAGGCCAACCTGCGCCTGGTCATCTCGATTGCGAAGAAGTATACCAACCGAGGGCTGCAGTTCCTCGACCTGATCCAGGAAGGCAACATCGGCTTGATGAAAGCGGTCGACAAGTTCGAATATCGCCGCGGCTACAAGTTCTCGACTTACGCGACCTGGTGGATTCGCCAGGCGATCACGCGTTCGATAGCGGACCAGGCACGCACCATTCGTATCCCGGTGCACATGATCGAGACCATCAACAAACTGAACCGGATTTCGCGGCAAATGCTGCAGGAACTCGGCCGCGACCCGCAGCCGGAAGAGCTGGCCGAGCGCATGGACCTGCCCGAAGACAAGGTGCGCAAGGTGTTGAAGATTTCGAAGGAACCGATCTCGATGGCGACCCCGATCGGTGATGACGAGGATTCGAACCTCGGCGACTTTATCGAGGATACCAACGTACTGCTGCCGGCCGACACCGCGACCAACGCGGGCCTGTCGGAATCGACGCGCGAGATTCTGTCTAGCCTGACCCCGCGCGAAGCCAAGGTGTTGCGCATGCGCTTCGGTATCGACATGAATACCGACCACACGCTGGAAGAAGTCGGCAAGCAGTTCGACGTCACCCGCGAGCGGATTCGCCAGATCGAAGCCAAGGCGCTGCGCAAGCTGCGTCACCCGAGCCGCTCCGAGCAGCTGCGCAGCTTCATCGACGCCGACTAGACACCGCCGAGATATCACTAAACCTCGAGAGCCCCGCGAAAAAGGGGCTCTCGTTCTTTGCAGGACCGTGGAAGGATTCCCCGGAAGACGGTAATCCCGTAAAATGCGTCGAATTCTGCGTCGTGTACTCTGTGACGCGGGATTTTTCGCCTCAGGCAAGGCGGACGCGACAAGCGTCGCCGGAAGCGTGGCTCAATGCCACGCGACCAGGCACGTTAGACAATTGCAAATTAAATACCTGCGCCGCATACTTTGGCGCAGGATTTTTCACGCCAGACAAGGCGGATTTAGCGGGC
>JBFGQE010000218.1:0-4799 GCA_041564355.1 Gammaproteobacteria bacterium
AGACCGGTGGTCGCGCCGCGTTGCCGATGTGGATCGAGTTCATGCAGTAGGCTCTCGAGGGACAACCCGAGAACCTGCTCGAACAGCCCGACGGGCTGGTTACGATTCGTATCGCTGCCGCAACCGGCAAGCGCGCCGATCTGGAGACGCGCAAAAGCCTGTTCGAGATCTTCCGCATCGAGAACGCGCCGGAAGAGGTCAACGTCGTGCAGTCGACGACAACCGATTCCACCGGCATAGTCGTCAATGTCCCCGAGACCGAAGACGAGATCGTGGAAGATATCTTTTAACCCGCATGCACTTATTATTTTCCCCTGGCGGCGTCAAAAGCATCGTGTTTCCGATCTGAATCGCAGCCGAGTTAAAAGTTCCTTCGACTGGATCCCGGGTTGCAGCAGGATGACGCCCGGTTTCGTTGAGAATCAGCCTTTGCGGATATCGAAGCCGTACTCGTGCACCGCGTCGACCAGAATGCCGAGGTGATCCGGGTTCACCGCCTGGTGGATTCCATGACCGAGGTTGAATACGTGGCCCGGGTGGTTGCCAAACCGCGTGATGATGTCGTGCGCCTGAGCTCGAATCGTATCCGCGTCGGCGTAAAGCACGCAAGGGTCGAGGTTGCCCTGTAGCGCGACCCGGTCGCCGACGCGCTCGCGAGCCTCGTCGATTTCGATCGTCCAGTCCAGCCCGACCGCGTTGCAGCCGCTCGCGGCGATTGCCTCGAGCCACTGTGCGCCACCCTTGGTAAACAGCGTCACCGGCACGGTTTGACCGTCCCATTCGCGGTGCAGTCCGGCGACGATTTGCTGCATGTAAGCGAGCGAAAAATCGCGGTAAGCCTGCGGGCTCAAAACGCCACCCCAGGTATCGAACACCATGACGCACTGCGCGCCGGCTTCGATCTGCGCGTTCAGGTACGCGGTCACCGCCTGCGCGAGCTTGTCCAGCAAGCGGTGCAGGGCGGTCGGCTGGTCGTACAACATGCCCTTGATAAAACGATACTCTTTCGAGCTGCCGCCCTCAACCATGTAGGTCGACAAGGTCCACGGACTTCCGCTGAAGCCGATCAACGGGACCCGGCCATCGAGTTCGCGACGGATCAGGTTGACCGCGTCGGTTACGTAGCGAAGCTCTGCGCTCGGATCGGGCACGCCGAGGCGGTCGATATCGGCCGGACGACGCAGCGGGCGTTCGAATTTCGGACCTTCGCCTTCGGCGAAGTACAAACCGAGGCCCATCGCGTCCGGAATCGTCAGGATGTCGGAGAACAGAATCGCCGCGTCGAGATCGAAACGGCGCAGCGGCTGCAAGGTCACCTCGCAGGCGAGCTCGGTGTTTTTGCACAGGTCGAGAAAACTGCCGGCCTGTTCGCGCGTGGCTCGATACTCGGGCAGGTAACGCCCCGCCTGGCGCATGATCCAGACCGGCGTGGTGTCGGTGGACTGGCGCAGCAGGGCCCTGATCAGGCGATCATTCTTCAGTTTTGGCAGGGCCATCAAATTTCCAGATAGTCGAGGATTCCTTCGGCCGCTTCGCGTCCCTCGTAGATCGCGGTGACGACCAGGTCGGAGCCGCGCACCATGTCGCCGCCGGCAAATATTTTTGGATTACTCGTCTGGAAAGGGTGCTCGGCGCGTTCCGGGGCGATTACGCGGCCCCCGTCGTCCAGGTTGATCTCGTGTCGAGCGAACCAGTCGGCCGGGCTCGGACGGAAACCGAAAGCGATGACGACCGCGTCGGCGGGCAGTATCTCTTCGGAGTCGGGCATGATTTCGGGGCGGCGACGACCCTGTTCGTCGGGCTCGCCGAGCTTCGTGGTCACGAGCCTGATACCTTCTACCGCGTTATCACCGACGATTTCGACCGGCTGCCGATTGAACAGGAACTGGATTCCTTCTTCTTTCGCGTTTTCCACTTCGCGCATCGAACCCGGCATGTTGGCCTGGTCGCGGCGGTAGGTGCAGGTAACGCTGTCGGCGCCCTGGCGGATCGCCGTGCGCACGCAATCCATCGCGGTGTCGCCTCCGCCGAGCACGACCACGCGCCGTCCCTTGAAGTCGATGAATTCGGGCGCTTCCACGCCGAAATCGCTTTCATGATGGATATTGGCGATCAGGTAGGGCAGCGCCTCGTAAACCCCGGGCTTGTCTTCACCCGGAAAATCACCCTTCATATAAGTATAGGTGCCCATGCCGAGGAAAACCGCATCGTAGTCGGCGAGCAGCCGTTCGCATTCGATATCCTTGCCGACCTCGGTATTCAGGCGGAACTCGATGCCCATCTCCTCGAACATCTCGCGGCGCTTGAGCACGACTTCTTTTTCCAGTTTGAACGGCGGGATACCGAAGGTCAGCAAGCCACCGATTTCCGGGTACTTGTCGAATACGACGCAGGAAACGCCGTTGCGCGTCAGCACGTCGGCGCAGGCAAGGCCGGCAGGCCCCGCGCCGACGATCGCGACGCGCCTGCCGCTGTCGGTAACGCCGGACAGGTCGGGTTTCCAGCCGAGCTCGATCGCCTTGTCGGTGATGTACTTCTCGACCGAGCCGATGGTTACCGCGCCGAATCCGGTATTCAGCGTACAGGCGCCCTCGCAAAGCCGGTCCTGCGGGCAGATGCGGCCGCATACCTCGGGCAGGCTGTTGGTCTTGTGCGACATCTCCACCGCCTCGAGCAGGTTGCCCTCGGCGATCAGCTTGAGCCAGTTCGGAATATAGTTATGTACCGGGCATTTCCATTCGCAGTAGGGGTTGCCGCATTCGATGCAGCGTGCGGCCTGGTCCGCAGCTTCGTGCTGCGCGTAATCGCCATAGATTTCACCGAATTCGTTGACCCGCACGAAGGCCGGTTTTTTACCCGGGTCGGTGCGTTGTACTTCGAGGAACTGGAATACGTTGGCCATGGCTGGGCGAACCTCAGGCCGATAGCCGCGACTTGATCAGCTGGCTGACTTTGCCCATGTCGGCGCGGCCCTGCAAGCGTGGCTTGAGCAAACCCATCACCTTGCCCATGTCCTTTATCGACGCGGCGCCGGTCGAGGCGATGGACTCTTCGACGATCCGGTTGATCTCTTCCTCGGACAGGGCTTCCGGCAGATATTCCTGGATGATTTCCAGTTCGAACGCCTCGATCGCGATCAGATCGTCGCGGCCGGCGGATTCGAACTGGGAAATGGATTCGCGGCGTTGCTTGCACATCTTGTCGAGCACCGCGGTGACGCGATCGTCATCGAGCTCGATGCGCTCGTCGACTTCGATTTGTTTGATCGCCGCGAGCATGAGGCGGATAACACCCAGACGCTGCTTGTCACCGCTTTTCATCGATGACTTCATGTCGGCCTGCAGCTTTGACTTGAGAGTTGCCGACATGGTGAACCTAGTAGAGACGCTTGCGGGTGCCGAAATCCTTGGAGATGCGCTTGAAATTGCGTTTGACGGCGGCGGCGGACTTGCGCTTGCGTACCGCGGTGGGCTTCTCGTAATGCTGGCGGCGACGGGTTTCGGTCAAAATCCCCGCTTTTTCGCAGGAGCGCTTGAAACGGCGCAGCGCGAAATCGAAAGGTTCGTTGTCCTTTACTTTAACTGATGGCATATTTTAGGTTCCGAACGTTAACTAATGGTGCCAGTTACCCGGCCCCGGCTTCAGGAGCCGGCCAATTATAAGGAGGCGACGACAAATATCAATCGCCTCACCGAAATAAATCCCTGTTTTTTATGAAAGTATTAGGTATCGAGAGTTCCTGCGACGAGACTGGAATCGCGGTTTACGACAGCGAAACCGGAGAAATGTGGCAACGCCTGTATTCGCAGGTCGACGCGCACCGTGAATATGGCGGTGTCGTGCCCGAACTCGCGTCGCGCGATCACGTGGTCAAGGCGGCGCCGCTATTGGTGAATATACTCGACGAAATCGGTTCGATCGAGATGATCGACGCGGTCGCCTACACGCGGGGCCCGGGTTTGATGGGTGCGCTGATGGTTGGCGCGAGTCTCGCGCGGGGAATCGCCTGGGCGCGCGACCTGCCGGTGCTCGGCGTGCATCACATGGAGGGACACCTGCTCGCGCCGATGCTCTCCGACGAGCAACCCGAGCTGCCGTTCGTCGCGCTGCTCGTCTCCGGCGGTCATACCATGCTGGTCGAGGTCGACGCGCTGGGTGACTACCGCATCCTGGGGGAGACGCTCGACGATGCCGTTGGCGAAGCCTTCGACAAAACCGCCAAGCTGCTCGGGCTGCCCTATCCGGGCGGGCCGGAGCTGGCCGCGCTGGCCGACTCGGTGACGTCGTCCCCGTTCGAGTTTCCACGCCCGATGACCAACCGGCCCGGCCTCGAGTTTAGCTTCAGCGGCCTCAAGACCGCGGCACTAAACCTGGTGCGTGCACACGAACCGCTGGCAGAGGAGATCAAGGCGCAGATCGCGCATGCGTTTCAACGCGCCGTGGTCGATACCCTGCGCATCAAGTGCCGACGTGCACTGGATGAAACCGGTTATCGCAACCTGGTGATTGCAGGAGGGGTCGGCGCGAATCGTTTATTGCGCGAGGAGCTGAACAAAACCACCGGCGAGATGGGGGCAAGGCTCTATGTTCCCGCGCTGGAATACTGTACCGACAACGGCGCGATGATTGCTTATGCCGGCGCGCTGCGCCTGCTGCACGGCCAGCGGGATATCGATGTCGACGACGTGCTGCCGCGCTGGTCGCTGGAAAGCCTTGCGCCGATTTAGTCCCGGGTCTCCCTTCGAAGGGGTCAGAGCATGATTTTCGGTTTTTTAGTTCAGCCTACGATCTTGGGAGGG
>JBFGQE010000219.1:0-4782 GCA_041564355.1 Gammaproteobacteria bacterium
CGATACCGGCCCCTGTGGCCCCTGTAGCGAAATTTTCTATGACCACGGCCCCGAGATCGAGGGCGGCCCGCCGGGCACGCCGGAGGAGGACGGCGACCGCTACATCGAAATCTGGAACCTGGTTTTCATGCAGTACAACCGCGACGAGTCCGGCGAGATGACGCCGTTGCCGAAACCGTCGGTCGATACCGGAATGGGTCTCGAGCGACTCGCCGCGGTATTGCAAAACGTGCACAACAATTACGAAATCGACCTGTTCAAGTCGTTGATTGAAGCCGCCGGAAAGCTAACCGGTACGCGCGACCTCGAAAACAAGTCGCTGCGCGTCATCGCGGATCATATCCGCTCCTGCGCGTTCCTGATTGTCGACGGCGTGTTGCCGTCGAACGAGGGACGCGGTTACGTGTTGCGCCGCATCATCCGGCGCGCCGCCCGCCATGGCCACCAGCTCGGTTGCAAAAAGCCGTTTTTTTATCAATTGGTTGCCGCGTTGGACGACGAAATGGGCGATGCTTACCCGGAGCTGCGCCAGCACCGCGGCCATGTCGAGCGCGTGCTGCATAAAGAGGAACAACGATTTGCCGAAACCCTCGAACAGGGGATGCGAATCCTGGAAGACGCCATCGCCGCCATGCAGGGTGATGTCATCGACGGCGAAACCGTGTTCAAGCTTTACGATACCTACGGTTTCCCGGTAGACCTGACGGCCGACGTCGCGCGCGAAAAGAACCTGCAAATAGACCAGGCCGGATTCGAAAAGGCAATGCAGGCGCAACGCGAACGCGCCCGCGCATCGAGCCAGTTCAACGCGAGCGGAAGCGCGTTCAAGCTCGGAGATTACCCGGCGACGCGGTTTCTCGGTTATGAACGATATACGGCTGAGGCGAAGGTGATCGCGATCCTGCAGCGGGATGAAGCGATCGATCAGCTGGAAAATGGCGACCAGGCCGTCGTGATTCTCGACCAGACTCCTTTTTACGCCGAATCGGGCGGCCAGGTCGGTGACGTCGGCTTTATCCGGGTTGGCGACGAGACTGAATTCGAGGTCAGCGATACGCAAAAGCAGAACGATGTTTACCTGCACGTTGGCCATCTGCGCAACGGCGAGCTTAGCGTGGGTGACGAGGTGACCGGCGCCATCGATGAAGGTTATCGCCGCGCGGTCATGTTGAATCATTCGGCCACGCACCTGATGCACGCGGCGTTGCGCAAGGTGCTCGGGACGCACGTGCAGCAAAAAGGTTCACTGGTCGCGGCGGATCGGCTGCGTTTCGATTTTTCGCATTACCAGCCGCTCGAGCGGGACGAAATCATCGCGATCGAGCAATGGGTGAACGACCAGATTCGCGGCAATCTCGAAACCCGCACCGAAACCATGGACATGGAAGCGGCGAAGCAGGCCGGTGCGATCGCGCTGTTCGGTGAAAAATATGGCGACGTCGTGCGCGTGCTGCGGATCGGTTCTGATTCGGTCGAACTCTGCGGTGGTACCCACGTGCCCCGGGCAGGCGACATCGGTCTGTTCAAGATCGTGCTCGAGACCGGCATCGCGTCGGGGGTCCGCCGGATCGAGGCGGTGACGGGTGAGACAGCGGTACAGCGTTTTATCGACAGCGAGGCTAAACTAGAAACCGCCGCGAACAAGTTGAAAGCGAGTCGTGACGACGTGCTGCAGCGGATCGAGCAACTGCAGGCGAGCAATCGCGCGCTGGAGAAACAGCTCGAGGCGATCAAATCCAGGCAGGCCGCGCAAACCGGCGGTGATCTGGCGTCGCAGGCAAAGGAGGTCAAAGGCATCAAGGTGCTGGCCGCGAGTCTCGACGGCGCCAACGTGAAAACGCTGCGCGATACGGTCGACCAGCTGAAGAACAAGCTCGGCGCCGCAGCCGTGGTGCTGGCCAGCAACGACAACGGCAAGCTGTCGATCATCGCCGGTGTCACCCGCGCGGAATCCGAAAAGATCCGGGCGGGCGATCTCGCCAACATGGTGGCCGAGCAATGCGGCGGACGCGGCGGAGGTCGCGCGGACATGGCGCAGGCCGGCGGCAATCAGCCCGAAAATCTCGATGCGGCCCTCGCGTCGGTAGTGCCCTGGGTCGAACAGCAGCTTTAGCCTGGGTCAGCCCGTGTCGGGAAACAATCCGGCTTCGTGCAAAAACTGGAACAACAGGATAATCGCGAGCAGCAAGAGTAACTTGCGCAGAATTCCCTGATAGGTTTCGACGTTGATCCGCGACTGCAGGCGCCGGCCGAACATCAGGGCGGCAACCGCGACAATCGCCAGAGGCGTGGTTTCGATAACGAGCCGAATGCCGACGAACCCGGCCAACGCCAACACGATAATTTGCGTTGCCTTGCCGACCAGGAAGCAGGAGTTTAACGCCGGCACCATCTGCGAGCGTGGTGTCTCCAGCGAGAGGAAATATATAATCAGCACCGCGACCATGACATTGGTCGTGCCGCCCGCGATGCCGGCAACGAGGCCAAAGCCGGCCATCGATACCAGCGCGTTTCGCTCGAGCAGCGCACGCGACAAGCGCACGCCGTTCCACAGGTAGAGCAATATCAGGCCGGCCAGCGCGAAGCGAAACGGAGCCGGATCGGTTTGTGCCAGAATCGTCGATCCGATAATAGAACCGACCAGCGAAAACCCGACCAGCGGCAGGAAATGTCGCGTGCTGCCCCGGGGGTCATCGCTGGTGACGATGCTTGCGATATTAACCGCCATCGTCGGCAGCAGGGTCACGAGAATCGCACTGCGCACGTCCATCATCGTTGCGAGTATGGGCGTGGCCACCATCGGGAAACCGAGACCCAGGGTACCGTGGACCAGGCCGGAGAACAGGATGACCAGCACCACGGCGAGCAGAATGAATCCATCGAATTGCAGCAGGCTGATCATGCGGCGGCGGAAGCTCGTGCGGAAGGCCAGCGTATTCTAAAGTGCAATCGTGTCGATTACGAATATCGTTATACAATACGAGCTGATTTCCCTATAATCCGCGCTCGTTTTTTCAAGACGGTATAGCATGGCGCTACTGGTGCAAAAATTTGGCGGTACCTCGGTTGGCTCGATCGATCGAATCGAAGCCGTCGCGGAAAAGGTTATTTCCTACCGCGATCAGGGCCACGACATGGTCGTTGTCGTCTCGGCGATGAGCGGCGAGACCAATCGACTGATCGAACTGGCGCAGCAGATAGATCCGCAGGCCCGCGGACGTGAACTCGATGTATTGCTGACCACCGGCGAGCAGGCTACGATCGCGTTGCTCGCGATGGCGCTGGAAAAGCGCGGCTATCCGGCTCGTTCCTACACCGGCGGCCAGGTCAAGATCACGACCGATAGCGCGCACAACAAGGCGCGTATCAAGTCCATCGACCATGAAAAAATCACCGACGATCTGGCGCAGGGCCGAATTGTCGTGGTGGCCGGGTTTCAGGGCGTCGACGAGCACAATAATATAACGACGCTGGGGCGCGGCGGCTCCGATACCACGGGCGTGGCCCTGGCTGCCGCGTTGAAGGCCGACGAATGCCAGATCTTTACCGATGTCGACGGTGTTTATACTACCGATCCGCGGGTCGAGCCGGAGGCGCGTCGCCTGCAAACGATTACTTTCGAAGAGATGCTGGAAATGGCCAGCCTCGGCTCCAAGGTGTTACAGATCCGGGCGGTGGAATTTGCGCAGAAATACAAGGTACCGCTGCGCGTACTCTCTTCCTTCGAGGAAGGCGAAGGAACCTTGATAACGACTGAATATGGTGCGGAAAAAATTATGGAACAGGCGCTGATTTCGGGTATCGCGTTCAACCGCGATGAAGCCCAGTTAACGATAAACGGGGTATCCGACACGCCGGGTGTCGCCTACCAGATACTCGGACCCATCTCGGATGCGAACATCGAAGTCGACATGATCGTGCAGAATGTCGGCGCGGACGGCACGACCGACTTTACCTTCACCGTGCACCGCAACGATTACGAAACCGCGCTCGCCTCGCTCGAGCAAACCGCGAAGCGAATGAAGGCCAGGGAGGTCTCCGGGAATAATCGGATCGTCAAATTGTCGATCGTCGGAGTCGGCATGCGCTCGCACGCCGGTATTGCCAGTCGCATGTTCGAAATACTCGCGAACGAGGGGATTAATATTCTGATGATCTCGACTTCCGAGATAAAAATTTCGGTCGTGGTCGACGAAAAATATCTCGAACTCGGCGTTCGCGCACTGCACGAAGGATTCGATCTGAAGACCGGATCATAAATTAATTCAACTGGAAGACCGCGACCCAGTTGAGTTAATATATCTTTTGGTCCGGACAAAACAGGGCCGTATAACAATTAAAAGAGTGGTTCCTGTTAGGGATACAGGGTGAGATTACTGTGATATTCATTGGGAGAGAGTGGAATGCTGATATTAACGCGGCGTGTCGGTGAAACTTTAATGATCGGGGATGAAGTGACGGTTACCGTCCTCGGCGTAAAGGGAAACCAGGTAAGGATTGGCGTCAATGCACCCAGAGAAGTGGCGGTGCATCGCGAAGAAATCTACGAAAGAATCAAAGCGGAAGAAGACCAGGAACAACTGGGAAACACGGTCGAAGGATAGATTCGAACCACGCCTGAAGCGAAATTCATCGTTTCTTTACACATGACAAATTCGCAATAGCCTTGTTTATCGGGCTATTGCATTGTAATTTACCGAAATACCGGAGAGGTGGCTGAGTGGTCGAAAGCGCTCCCCTGCTAAGGGAGTATACGTTAATAGCGTATCGAGGGTTCGAATC
>JBFGQE010000220.1:0-4756 GCA_041564355.1 Gammaproteobacteria bacterium
AATGGCCGGCACGCAATTCGTCCAGCTCGGCGATTTCTTTGTGCAGCTGTTGGCGCCGGTTTTGTACTTGCTCGGCATGGCTATGCTGTTGACTTAGCTGCTGGCGCAGGTCGGCCAGTTGCTGCTGCAATTCGACCAGTGCCTTCTGCTCCTGGTCCCACTGTTGCTCCTCCGCCTGCAGGCGCTGCCGGTCGCCATCGAGCCGCGATTTCATCGCCAGCGCGGCCTGCGTGATTTCGTCGATCTCGCCGCGCAGTTGTTCGATTTCCTGTTCACGTTCGAGCATACCGCTATGCTGATCTTCCTCACCCAGCTGCAGCGTCCAGTTGCGCCCGACCCAGTGCCCCTGCAGGCTGACCAGGCTTTCACCGGCGACGAGCTGGCCTTTTTTATAGCGCAACTCCTGCATGTCCTGGCACAGGTAGATACCGTGCAGCAAGGCCGACAAATCGACCTCGCAATCGATAAAATCGACCAGCCGCGGCCAGTCGCGCTCGACCGGAGTCTGCTTGACCAGTTCGGCACCGAACAACGCGACCGAATGATTCGGCAGCAACGCGTCCGGCAGGTTTTCGCCGGCCCCCAGGCAGTAAGCCCCGAGATACCGGGCCAGGACCGTCTCGACCGCTTTTTCGGCGTCGCCCTTGACCCGCAACAGGCCGGTCAGCCGGCGACCGGTCGGGATCCGATTGCGCTCGAGCCACGCCTTCATGTCGTCGCTGGTCTCGGCGAGCACGTTTTGCTGCAGCGCTTCGAGCGAACTGAGCCGACCGCGAAGGGTCTGCACCCGGCCACGCTGATCGTCAAGCTGCGCCGACTGCTGCTCGATGCCGGTGCGCAATTGCTGAATCTCCTCGGCGCGCGCCTGGGCCTGGGCAAGGGTCGCGGCGTACTCCTGGTTGCTTGCCTCGACCCCGTTTTCGAGCTCGTCGATTTGTTGCACGATTTCCGAGGCGTCGAGGGTTTCGAGCTCCTGCTGCAGGCGCGCGCGTTGTGCATCGGTGTGCCGGACCTGGCGCTCGATATGCTCGATACCGCGGTTTTCGATCTGCGCGGATTCGTGCACCTGGTGGAACTCGCGGCGGAACTGGTCCCAGAGTTCCTGCCACGCCTGCATTTCTTGTTCAGCCTCCGCCAGGGTTTCCTGCTGCCTGGCAAGCAACCCGTCGTTTTCCTCGAGCTGCGGCGCGACCTGCTCGATATCACGCTCCAGTTCAGCCAGTCGAGTGCTATCGAGGCCAAGCATATTTTCCGCCTCCTGCAACGAGTCCCGAATCGTGCCCAGCTCCTGACGATTAAGCTGACGCAGGCTCTGTTGATGCTCGATCGCCTGTTCCTTGTTGGAGATATCGGAGCCCAGCTGGTAATAACGCCCCTGCACCTCGTTGAGCCGCCCGCTCGCGGCGCCGAGCAGTTGACGCCCCTCCTCGATCTTGCGCTCGGTCTCGCGCAATGCGGCGGTGCGCTCTTCCATGCCAATTTCGGCGCTGGCGAGCCCGCGCTGCTGCGCTTCGATCTCGGCATCGAAGACGCGCTTTTGCAGCAACAGGCTTTCCGCCTCCAGGCGACGCTGATCCTGCTTCAGCTTCTTGTACCTTGCCGCGGTCTTCGACTGCCGGTCGAGGCGCGAGAGCTGCTTGTCGATCTCGTCGATCAGGTCGACCAGGCGTTCCAGATTCTCGCGCGTGTGGCGAATCCGGTTCTCGGTTTCGCGGCGTCTTTCCTTGTACTTCGAAATACCGGCCGCTTCCTCGAAATAGACGCGCAACTCGTCGGGCTTGGCGTCGATCACGCGGCTGACCATGCCCTGCTCGATAATCGAGTAGCTGCGCGGCCCGAGCCCGGTGCCGAGGAAGATGTCGGCAATATCCCGGCGCCGGCAGCGGGTGTTGTTGAGGAAGTACTTCGACTTGCCGACCCGCGTCGCGATTCGCTTGACCGAGATTTCGTTGTACTTCGCGTACTCGCCGCGCACGCGGCCGTCGGAATTATCGAAGATCAGTTCCACCGAGGCCTGGCCCACCGGCTGGCGGCTCGACGAACCGCTGAAAATCACGTCTTCCATCGACTCCCCGCGCAGGTTGCGCGCGGAAGACTCGCCCATGACCCAGCGCACCGCGTCGATCACGTTCGATTTACCACAACCGTTGGGCCCGACAATCGCGGTTATATCGGCGGGAAAGGCTATTCTGCTGGGGTCGACGAACGATTTGAAGCCGGCGATCTTGATTTGACTGAGGCGCATTCTGCGGCAATATCCAGGGTCACAATTTGCGCGCAGAGTATATCATTTGCCATACCCCGCAACAGTAAAATAGGGCAATTAATTGCCTATTCCGGTGGCGCGGATATAATGACGCGCCGCGGCCCTTCGCCCGGCGACCAACCGTTGATTTCGAGAGACGATAAATGAGTACGCAACCCGCCACAACCCTGGAAACCTTCGCTAATCCGAATCCCGAGCGGGATTACACGATTCACATCGATACGCCCGAGTTTACCTGCCTGTGCCCCAAGACCGGACAGCCCGATTTCGCCGATATCGAGATCGAATACGTGCCGGACCGGCTTTGCGTCGAGCTGAAGTCGTTGAAGCTCTATTTCTGGTCTTATCGCGACCAGGGCGCGTTTCACGAGGCCGTTACCAACCAGATTCTCGAAGACCTCGTGGCCGTGCTGGCACCGCGATTTCTGCGGGTCAACGCCGATTTCAACGTGCGCGGCGGGGTTTACACGCGGGTCGTCGTCGAGCACCGCGCAAAGGGCTGGGTCGCGCCCGAGCCGGTCGAGCTAGCCTAGTCCGCATGCTGTCCGACATCACCCACGGTACCCAGGCGCTGGCGCGCGGTATTCGCCTGCTGGGCAAACCCGAGATCCGTATCTATGTCATTATCCCGTTGGCAATCAACCTGTTAATGTTTGGTGCGCTGGTCTGGTACGGCTACAGCCAGTTCGCGCAGTTGATCGACTGGTTGATGTCTTCTATTCCCGATTTACTCGATTTTCTGAGGTGGCTGTTCTGGCTGATTTTCGTCGTGCTCGCGGCGTTGACCGTGTTTTTCACCTTCACCCCCGTGGCCAATATTATCGCCGCGCCGTTCAACGCGCTGATGGCGGAAAAAATCGAGGAAATGCTGACCGGCAAGGAGGTGGCAGGCGGCGTCAGTTTCGCGCAGATGGCGCTCGACGCGATTCGCTCTCAGCTCGGCAAGCTGGTTTATATCGCGCTCTGGGCCGCGGGCCTGTTCCTGGTCAGCCTCATTCCGGTCATCAACCTGGTCGCGCCGATCCTGTGGGTCGTGTTCGGCTCGTGGCTGCTGTCGCTGGAATACTTCGATTACCCGATGGGTAACCACGATCTCGTGTTCGCCGAGGAAAAGCGCCTGTTGCGCGAGCGCCGCGGCATCGCGCTCGGTTTCGGCGGCGCGGTCATGGTCATGACCAGTATCCCGGTGGTCAACTTTTTCGCGATGCCGGTCGCGGTCGCCGGCGCGACGCTGCTCTGGGTCGAGCAGTTCCAGTCGGGGCAACCTTCGCCGTAGAAAAAATCTTCGCGCATCGTTTCACGCGGGGACGCGGGTAACGCGACCGCGGGCGAGGATTCTTAGCATGGCGGGGCCTACCAGCGGCTCATTTCCCGCGGCAGGCTGCATAACCTAAACTAATCTCCCCGCACCCCGCGTTCTCCGCGCCTCTGCGTGAAACAATCTCAGGAAAACTCAATCGAGGGCAGATCGAGCGGTCGGCCGCGCTGCGCGCGCTCCGCGTCGGGTAGCACGTCCATGCTCGGCCAGAGACCGTCCTCGAGCGCCTGGCCGTATTCGCGCATGCCCGCCGCGACGGTCGAATCGCGGCTCGAGGCGTAGTCATAATCGAGACGATGCCAGCTGGCCCGCAAGCCGCCGCCAATCTCGTCGAGCAACATATACCAGACTCGCGGATCGGCGTCGTTCGCCGGCATGCCGATCACGCCGGCATTGAGCCATAAACCGTCGCCGACGCGTTGTCCGAACGGAATACCGCAATGCCCGCCGATAATCGCATCCACTTCCGCGCCTTCGAGCTGGGCCCGTTTGCGCGCCATGTCGCTCGACGCGAAGACGAATTCGTTGATGCTGAGCGGGCTGCCGTGCAGGACACGAAAACGCCTCGCGCCCAGTTCGAAGTCGATGCCGCGCGGCAGGTTTCGCAACCATTGCCGGTGTTCCGCGTTTATTCGGCGCCTGGCGAAATCGTACCAGGTGATCGCGAGCGTCGAACAACTGCTGCCCGGCGCGAAACCGCAACCGCAATCGGCCTGGTCCTGCGCCAGTGACTCCTCGCAATTTCCCATGATGACGGCGATGCCCCAGTCGCGAATCAGTTCCAGCGTTTCCGCCGGTTCTCCACAGTAGGCAACCAGGTCGCCGGTGCAGATGACCTGGCGAGGCGACAGGCCGAGCTGCGTGGCGCGCTCCCGCATCGCCCGGGTCGCGGCGAGATTGCTGTACGGTCCGCCAAACACGAGCACGCGTTGTTCGAGTTTTCCCAGGTCCTGCATCATTTCTCCACAAGCATCTTTCCGCATGGCCATGCCGCCACTCGCTTGATCGGCGGCGTCTCATCGACTATACCTTGACCTTGACCCGGCCAATAAAGTTCGCATACTTGGCCGCTTGATTGCCGCTTCGGATCGCGACCTTGCGCACGCTGCTACTACTGCTACTGATACTGCCACTTTCCTCGCTGCAGGCGCAACCGCGCCAGTCACTGGTGC
>JBFGQE010000221.1:0-4740 GCA_041564355.1 Gammaproteobacteria bacterium
GCCGCAACGAGGCGCTGTTGCGAAATATCTGGCGCTGTTCCCCCGGGCTCGCAATCCCTTCCTCGGATCGCAGCGCGTCAACGCTGGCGCGCAATCCCGCTGGCGAGAATTCGAGCACGCCCTGTACCTCCGGGAAAACCGCCATGACTCGCTCGATGACGTCATAGTATTCACCGTCCCGGCGCAGCGAGTAACTCGATTCGGCAATCCCGCGCATGATGTTCGCGCCCTCGACCATCGGCTCGGACCAGTAGACGTCCAGCAACGGCGTATTGAACACCAGACGCAAGGTTACGTTGGTCTGCTGCCCCACCAGGGGCGACACGGGCTCGGCGAAAATTTCGATTTCAACGGTTTGTCTCGCCGCGGCACCCGAGGACAGGGGCAACACCTCGAGCTGTAGCTCGGGCGTACGCAGGGCGCCGAGTTTCATCGACGGAATAATCAGCAGGCCGCTGCGACGCGGCAGCATCCGCACCTCCCACTGCATTCGGTTGGTGAATTGCTCGGAATCGGACAGGCGCGACGTGCGCGATCTCACATCGAGTATCTCGAAGTCTTCTTCCAGTTGCGTCGTATCCAGCGCGTAGAGCGAAGGTATCTTGTGTTCGTATTCGATCAACAGGGTTGCGATATCACCCAGGTATATGGACTCGCTTTGCAAGCGCGCGCTTTGCGCCAGGCAGTTCGTGCCCAGCGATAACAGCCAGCCCGTCAACAGCAGGAGGCGAAGCCCGCTCATCGTTGTCCCCTGATCTGCCGCTGGTAGTCGCGCATGAATATGCGGCGAAACAATTCGCTGGAGGATTCCGGCAGACTCTGCAACCAGCGTTCGACCAGCACCGGGTCCGGGACCTCGCGATCGCCCGTCGCGCGCAGGATAAATTCCTCGAGACGTTGCTCACTGCCGTCAAACGGGTCCTCAGCGGCCAGCGATCCCGCCTCGCCGGACGCGCCGAGCCCGGCGGTGGCTTGCTGGCTATCGGCCGGGTTCGGCAGCGTTTGTCCGGCCATCCCGATACGCGGTTGCGCGTTGCCGAAGGTATTGGGATCGCCGGCTGACTCTTCCGCTTCGCTACCCTCGACCAGAGCGGCGTCATCCGGAGCCTGACGCCGCAGGTATGCCTCGACCAGGCGCAGGTTGATCAGCGCATCGCTCAGGCGCGGATCCAGGTCCAGCGCCCGGTTGTAGGCGACAATCGCCTCGGGAAACTGCTGCCGTTGCGCATGCGCATTGCCGAGATTGAATTGCGCTTCGGCGCTGTCGTGCTGGGCGAAATAATCGATTGCACAGTCGAATCGATGCAGTCGGTAACAGGCGCTGCCCTTGAGCAACGGGTCGCGCGACAGGTCGAGAACGCGGTCGTAATCTCCGCGCTGAAAGGCTGCGTAGGCTCGTCGTTCGGCATGTTGCAGCAAGTCCTCCCAGCCGACCGCGCCGGCATCCTCGTGG
Organism: Gammaproteobacteria bacterium; assembly: GCA_041564355.1. Taxonomy (GTDB): domain Bacteria; phylum Pseudomonadota; class Gammaproteobacteria. The sequence goes on from JBFGQE010000221.1 coordinate 1,454, forward strand.
AATGGCAGCCAGCAGGCAAGCAATAAAACCCAGAACTGGTTGCGCCGAAACAGCAGCAGGGTAAACGGCAACATCAACCACACCAGCCAGTAACCCTCGTTGGCCGCATCGCGTTCGACCAGGTCGTCCCCGGCGCTGCCTTCGAACAGCCCCCGCGTGGTCGGCATGTAGCGCGCGAGTTGCTCAAGTGACGGGTTCTGCCCCAGTTCCAGCAACACGCCTTTACCCAGCCGCGCAATCTGACGCAGCCGGGAATAATCGGTTTTCTCCAGCCTGAAACCACCTCCGGCGTCCCGAATCAGGTTGCCTGCTCGATCTTTCAACGGGCCGCCCTCGGCGGTGCCGGATGCGAGTAACGAGACCCGGTGCCCCCGGCCGGTCGCAGCCAGCACCGCCGCGGCCGCGCGGTCGACATCATCGATGCCATCGGTCAGCACGACGACCTGCCCCCGGCCCGCCATCGAAGCGTCGAGCAGTCCCTGCGCCGCGGCAATTGCCTGATCGACGCGGGCGCCGTCCAGCGGCATGATTTCCGGGGACAGCGCATCGAGAAACGCCAGCAGGGTTCCGCTATCGCTGGTTAGCGGCGAAACGACGAAAACCGCGCCGGCATAGACGACCAGGCCGGTTTCGCCGTCGAAATCACCCTCGAGCAGTTTGCGCGCCGCGGCGAGCAGGTGGAAGAAACGGTTTGGCCGAACATCCTCGACCAGCGTCGAGCGCGATAATTCGAGCACCAGCACGCGCGCGGAAAGCGTATCCATCACGGGTTGCGCCTGCTGGCGCCAGCTCGGAGCGGACGCGGCGACGATCGCGAGCGTCAATACCAGTGCCAGAATCCAGGCCAGCCGATGGCGGCCGCTACCGCTGCCACCGCTGGATTCGAGTTTTGCCAGCAGCCGCGGATCGCACCAGTCGCGCCAGCCGAACTGCCGCCAGTGCCGCCGGGCGAACAGCCACAGCAGCATCCAGACCGCCGGCAGCAGGAGTAGCCAGGCCGGTTCGAGCAGGCGAAATGCGTCGGTTTCATTCATTTTGATATCGCTCGCGGAATGCGCAGGGAGGCGAGCAGGTAGATCAGCATGACGACCAGTCCTGCCGACAGCGGCAGCGCGAACAGCTCGTCGCGCGGCTGGTAGAACTGAAACTCGTGTTCGACCGGCTCGAGCTCGTCGAGCGCGGCGTAGATTCGCTCCAGCGACGCGGTATCGGTGGCGCGGAAGTATTGTCCACCGGTTACCGTGGCGATCTGGCGCAGCACGGTTTCGTTCAGGATGGTACCGGGCGGAATGCTCAGGTTGCCGTAGGCACGGCTCAGCGTTTCGCGATCGCTGCCGACCCCGATCGTGTAAATCGTCATGCCCTGGCGACGCGCGGCAATCGCACTGATCACCGGGTCATCGAAGCCCGCGGTATTGCTGCCGTCGGTGACCAGAACCAGCACCTTGTGCTCGGCCTGTTGCTCGCGCATCGACTTGACCGCGAGACCGATCGCGTCGCCGATTGCGGTACGGCGGCCGGCAAGACCGGTGCTGACGTCGAGCAGCAGCGTCTTCAGCGTATCCAGATCGAAAGTCAGCGGGACAAAGGTGTAGGCGTTGGTACCGAACAGGATTAGACCGACGCGGTCCCCGTCGCGACGCGCGATGAATTCCTCGACGACGACCTTGAGCACGTCTATTCGGCTCGCTTCGACGGAATTGATCGTCATATCCATTTCACTCATGCTGCCCGAAATATCGACCGCGAGCATCAGGTCGCGCCCGCTAATCGTCCGCGATACCGGGTCGCCGAGCCAGTACGGCCGGCTAGCCGCGAGGACGACGCAGATCCAGAACAGCCAGAGGCACAAAGCGGACCAACGCCTTGTCGATCCCCTGGCCAGGTCCTGTCGGGTGATACCGGATTGCAGCAATGGCACCGCAAGCGCGAACTCTTCGCTGTGCTGCCCGACCGGCAGTCGGCGCAACAGCAGCGGCAACGGCAACAAGGCCAGCGCCCACCACCAGGCCAGGTTCAGCATGATTGGCGCCCCCGCTGCCGCAGGCGCGGCCTGACCGCAAGCAGCCACGATTCGCAAAGCGGCAACAGCTCGCCGGCGCTAGCCGGCGCCACAGGTCGATAAACCCCCCCGGCGAAAACCCGGCCAACGCCGCTGCCGAACAGATCGTAGCCGGCGCTCTCGTCGAGGAAATCAAGCCATCGCTGCCCGGTAAGGGCAGCCGTGTCGCGCTCCGGAAACGCAACCATCGCGACCCGCTTCAACCACTCGCCGAGCGACAACAAGAGTTCCCGATCGTTTTCGCCGGCCTCGATGCGCGCGGCGATCTCGCGCAGCTCCCGCGTGGCCAGTTCGACCAGAGCGTTGCCGTGACGCCGGTATCGCGACCAGGCAAAGATTAGTCCCGCAAGCAACACGAAAAGCAGCAGGGACAGGACGGCCGGCGACAGCAACCACCAGGCCGGCTCGAGCGGGGGCCGAATGTCCTTGAGTTGCTGCAATAGCCCGGTGGATTCCATCTCAGAGCTTCAACACCTGCGCGATCTGTAAACTGATATCGCGATTACAGGACAATGCAAAAAGCGGCAGGTTGAAGCGCGTGGCGAGACGCTCGATGCGCTCGCGATGCGCCTTCTGGCAACGGGATACCGCCGATTCACCCTGCCCGATTTCGAGCTCCACCCTGCCGTCGGGCAGCAGCACCGGGTAGCGGCCGTGCGGCCAGGGATCGACCTCGGTCTGGTCGTGAATCCAGAACGCGTTGACGTCGTTGTGCCTGACCAGCGCCGAAATCAGTTCGGGAGTACCGTCATCGACACCGATGAAATCGGAAATCAGCGCAATCACCGAGCCGGGTCGGGTGACGCGCTGTAATTCGTGTAACAGGAAATTGAGCCGACTCGCGGATCCGGCCTGGCCGCGCCCGGCATCGAGCGCTTCGACCAGGTAATGAAATACGCCCATCAGGCCGGCGCGGGTCTTGCCAGGCCGCACCTCGTAATGTGCTTCGGGTGCGGCGATCAGGCCACCGAGTCGATCGCCGGCAAAGCTGGCCAGCCAACCGACATGCGCCGCGGTTTGCGCGGCCGCCCAGGACTTGAAGCTGTAATGCGTGCCGAAAAACATCGACGCCGACAGATCCAGGGCGAGTAGAAATCGGCGCTCCTTTTCCTCGGCGAAGATCTTGGTATGGGCCTCGCCGGTGCGCGCCATGACGCGCCAGTCCATCGTCCGCATATCGTCGCCCGGCACATAAGCACGGGATTCCTCGTATTCCATCCCGCGC
>JBFGQE010000222.1:0-4720 GCA_041564355.1 Gammaproteobacteria bacterium
CCCCCGCCTCGGCGGTCTCTTCGCGCGCAATGGCCATGGTCAGTAACGCATCACGTGCTCGACCACGCAGTTCCTGCACGATCTCTTCGTCGAATTCCTCGATTTCGTTGAGTTCCGATTCTGGAATATAGGCGACCTCGTCGATCGTGGTCAGGCCTTCCTGTACCAGGATAATCGCCACTTCTTCGTCGACGTCCAGTTGTTCCATGAAGTTTTCCACGAGCTGGCGGGATTCGCCCTCGGATTTCTCCTCCGCGGCGGCTTCGTCCATGACGTTTAGCGTCCAGCCGGTCAACTGGCTGGCGAGCTTGATATTTTGCCCGCCGCGCCCGATCGCCTGGGAGAGCTTGTCTTCCGGTACCGCGATATCCATCGAGTTGGCTTCCTCGTCGATGACGATCGACGTGACTTCCGCCGGCGACATTGCATTGACCGCAAACTGGGCCGGGTTCTCGTCCCACAGGATAATATCGACTCGCTCTCCGGCGAGCTCGTTCGAGACCGACTGTACGCGCGAGCCGCGCATGCCGACACAGGCACCGACCGGATCCATCCGCGGATCGTTGCTCTTGACCGCGATCTTCGCGCGCATGCCGGGATCCCGCGCCGCGGAAATGATCTCGATCAGGTCCTGGCCGACTTCCGGTACCTCGAGCTTGAACAGTTCGACCAGGAACTCGGGCGCGGTACGACTGATAAACAGCTGCGGGCCACGGACCTCGGACGCAATCTTGTATAGATAGCCGCGGATGCGATCGCCGGGGCGGACCGACTCGCGCGGAATCATTTCCTCGCGCGGAATAAACCCCTCGGCATTGTCGCCGAGATCGACGTAGACATTGCCCCGCTCGACGCGCTTGACCTGTCCCATTACCAGCGTGCCTTCACGGTCGGCGTAGGCGTCGATGACCTTGCGCCGCTCGGCCTCGCGGACTTTCTGCACGATCACCTGCTTCGCGGTTTGCGCGGCAATGCGACCAAACTCGACCGAATCGATCTCTTCCTCGACGAAATCGCCGATCTGGAGGTCGGGCTCGTCGAGCTGCGCAGCTTCCAGGCTGATCTGGCGCAGCGGCTCTTCCAGGCCGTTCTCGTCCGGCTCGATGACTTCCCAGCGACGGTAAGTCTTGTAGTCGCCGGTTTTTCGATCGATATCGACGCGGACCTCGATATCCTGCTGATACTTTTTGCGCGTGGCCGAGGCCAGCGCGGCCTCGATCGCTTCGAAGATGATCTCGCGGTCGACACCCTTCTCGTTGGAGACGGTATCCGCGACTAACAGAATCTCTTTGTTATCCATGATCTTGCTCACTCATAAAATTAAACTGCCCGGCGCACTCCCTGGCTGCCCGGGTTACTCGTGGAATCAGACCTCTCCCACCAGATTCGCTTTCGCGATATCGGCATGGGGCAGTTCGAATGTCTCACCATCTACTTCGATCCTGATCCTGTCCGGGTCGGCCACGCCCTGCAGCTCGCCCTTGAAATTGCGCCGCCCGTTCAGCCCAGCGAGCAGCTTTATCCGGGCTACTCGCCCACTGAAGCGGGCGAAATCCGCGAGCTTGAACAGCGGCCGGTCAAGACCCGGCGACGACACTTCGAGGTCGTAAGCCTGCCTAATCGGTTCCTCGACATCGAGAATCCCGCTGATCTGGTGGCTGATCGCGGCGCAATCATCGAGACTGATCCCGTCTTCGTGGTCGATATAAACGCGCAACGTACCGTGTCCGCCGCCGGCATGGAATTCGACCCCGACCAGTTCGTAGCCCATGGCCACGACCACCGGTTCGAAAATCTCCGCCAGGTTCCGCATCGACTCGACCTCCGTAAAACCAATAAAAAAGGCCCTTAAGGGCCTTTTAACTGACTACTGAATGCTGACTGCTGCTGGACAATTCCATTTGTAGCCAGTTAAACCTTGGATAACGGGACAGATTCAGCCGATCCGAGGCGGAAATCCACTCATGTTCCCGGTATCAAATATCTGGTAGCGGGGGCAGGATTTAACCGGGCCACGCAGGTCTACGCCCTTCGTCGAGTCCTGCTTCCGTTACCAAATCAACTAATTTGGTAGCGGGGGCAGGATTTGAACCTACGACCTTCGGGTTATGAGCCCGACGAGCTACCAAGCTGCTCCACCCCGCATCAGAGGCGCAGAATAATAGCTAGGTTGAGCCTATTTTACAAGGGCAAACCGACGATTTTCGAGGCTTGTCGCGCCCCCTCTCGCTAGCTGAAGGCGAGAATACAGTACGCCATCAGCGTGGACGGGAAAATCCCCAGCAGAATCAGGCTCAGGCTGTTCGCGCCGAGCAGCACGCGCACGTCGAGGGCTTCCTTGACCGTCGTGACCTGCTCCGCCAGCGGCGCGTCGAAGTACATGACCTTGATCACGCGCAGGTAATAAAACAGGCCGATGACCGAGAACAGGACCGCGAGTACGGCCAGCCAGAGGATGTCGACCTGCACCACCGATTGTAAAACGACCAGCTTGGCGTAGAAACCGACCGTCGGCGGGACGCCCGCCATCGAGAACATCGCGATCGCGAGCAGTGCCGCATACCAAGGGTTGTTATCGTTCAGCCCGGAGAGATCGCTGATATTTTCCGCCTCGAAACCCTTGCGATTCAGCATGATCAGGACGCCGAACGCGACCGACGAGGTGATCGCGTAGGTCAGCGTGTAAAACATCGCCGAGGCGAAACCGTTCGCGGTACCGGAAAGAATCCCGAGCAGGATAAAACCGACGTGCGAGATCGTCGAGTAGGCCAGCATGCGCTTGAAGTTGGTTTGCGCAATCGCGATGATATTACCGATCGCCATCGAGGCGATGGCGAGCGCGATCAGCATCTGCGACCAGTCGAGCTGCAGATCGGACAGACCGTCGACCAGCAGGCGGATGGTCATCGCGAAACCGGCAATCTTCGGCGCGGTGCCGATGAACAGCGTCACCGAGGTCGGCGAACCCTGGTAGATATCGGGCAGCCACATATGGAACGGAACCGCGCCGAGCTTGAACGCAAGACCAACCACGATGAATGTCAGGGCGAAGGCCAGCGCGACCGGGTTTTGCGTGATCTGCGCATTAACCGCCGCCGACACCTGGTTGATGTCTAGCGTACCGGTCACGCCGTAGAAAATCGATATCCCGTAGAGCAACAGGCCCGAGGCCATGGCGCCGAGAACAAAATACTTCATCGCCGATTCCGACGCGATCAGTGAATTGCGATTGAACGCGATCATCGCGTACAGCGACAGCGACAGCAGTTCCAGTCCGAGGTAAACCAGCAGGAACGAGTGCGCCGAAATCATCACCATCATGCCGAGCGTTGCGAACAGTCCGAGCACGTAATACTCGCCGCGGTAAATGTCATGATCGATCAGGTAATCGCGCGAATAGACGAAGACCAGGATACTGACGCCGCAGGTCGCGATTTTGAGCACGACCGCGAGCTGGTCGAGCACGAACGAACCGCCAAAACTGCTTACCGAACCGACCGGCGCCACCAGTACCACCGCGGCGATCGTGAGCATCAGCGTCGCGACGGTCAACAGCAGAGTAAAGCCGCGTTTTTCCTGGGGCAGAAACAGATCCACTACGAGGACCAGGCAGGTCATGGCCAGCATGACCATTTCCGGCAGCGCGGGCAATAAATCTGGCTGGACGAATTCGGTACTCATATCTTCGGGTTCGCAATGTGGTCAAGCAGGTTTTCGATGGTCGGATGCATGACTTCAACGAGTGGATCCGGCCACAGGCCCAGTAGCAGCACCGCAATCGCCAGCACCGCGAGAAAAAGAAACTCGCGCTTGTTGATGTCCTGGAGGGCGCGCACGTTGTCGTTGGCAATCTCACCGAACACCACTCGCTTGATCATCCACAGCGTGTAGGCGGCCCCGAGTATCAACGTGGTCGCGGCAAGGAACGCGATCCAGAAACTGGCCTTGAAGCTCGCCAGGATGACCATGAATTCGCCAACGAAACCGGAAGTGCCCGGCAGGCCCGCGTTCGACATCGCGAAGAATACCATGAACGCGGCGAAGATCGGCATGCTGTTGACCACGCCACCGTAATCGGCGATTTGACGGCTGTGCATGCGGTCGTACATCACGCCGACGCAAAGGAACAGCGCGCCGGAGATGAATCCATGCGAAATCATTTGCACCATGCCGCCCTCGAGCGCGAGCCCCGCGCCCTGATCGCCGTGGCCAGAGTTCATGATGCGGAAAACGATGAAAAAGCCGAGCGTGACAAAACCCATATGCGCGATCGACGAGTAGGCGATGAGCTTTTTCATGTCACGCTGCACCAACGCGACAAAGCCAATGTAAACCACCGCGGTCAACGACATCGTGATGATCAGCCAGTCGAGCTCGGCGCTCGCATCAGGCGTGATCGGCAGGCTGAAGCGCAGGAAACCGTAGCCGCCGATCTTCAACATGATCGCCGCCAGGATCACCGAGCCGCCGGTCGGCGCCTCGACGTGGGCGTCGGGTAGCCAGGTATGCACCGGCCACATCGGCACCTTGACCGCAAAAGCGACCAGAAAAGCGAGGAAGATCAGCACCTGCTCGGTCAGCGATAGCGGCAGGAAGTGGAAATCGAAGATCGCGAAGCTGCCGGCCTTGGTATACATGTAGATCAGCGCGACCAGCATCAGCACCGAGCCGATGAAGGTATACAAAAAGAATTTCAGCGTCGCGTAGATCCGGTTGGCGC
>JBFGQE010000223.1:0-4690 GCA_041564355.1 Gammaproteobacteria bacterium
AGTCGCGTATTGTCGCTGCCGTACACGATGAGCTGCCCACTGTTGACCTCCAGCGACAGGGCATTACCCGTCCACGGTTGTGCCGTCTGCACCAGGAAACCGCCTCCCGGAATGCCGGACAATGAAAAGCTGATCGTGCCGCTGAAGTCGCCGGTTCCGTAATTACCCGACTCGATCAGGTTCATCTCGATGGTAACGAGATCGCTACCGAAGTCGAAATCGATCGTGCCGCCTGTCTGAAGGCTGTAATCCAGGGTCGTATCGTTCCAACTGACGATGAACCGAAAGCTTCCGTCGACCATTATGCCGCTACCGACATCGCACTCGGAAAAGCTGACCGTGCCCGATTCGCTGGACCCGTTTTCGGTATAGGTTGCGGTGGCCGAGCCGCTGACGCAGAGGTCCGCGCTGATATCTTCGGTGCGCGCCGCGATCAATCCCGAGTTGCGACCCCTCTCGGTTATCCGGTCGGTGACGAACTCGATGACCTGCAGCACCGAAAGGGATGTCTCGGTCTTAAACTGGGTGACCGAATCGAGCGTATCGACAAAGCCCACCGCCGCGGTGGCGATGGTATTGGCGTTGGTATTATCGAATCTTGCCGCGTCGGCAGGCAGGGTGGGAGTCGGAAATCCGACGTCTTCATCGCTGCTGTCTCCGCTGCTGCCACAGGCCGCAAGCGTTGCGATAGTGCAAGCGAGGAGTAAGCCGCGCAAACGAAGAAAAAGCCGTTCCAAAATCGTGTTCATCTGTAGACCGCCCCGGATCGAGAAATTGAACCCCCAACCGGTAAATATAGTTGCCAGCCTGATTGCCGATTTGAAAAAGAGAAAAAGTTCACCGCAAAAGAAAAATTAAAGAGGGGGCGGAGAGATTAAACAATAATCCCTCCGTCCCCTTTTTTGCTTACCGAAATGCCTTTAATCAGGGACTGGACTGGTCAACGACGACGATGATGGTCTGTGCGTCGAAGCAGCCGCCCGCGCCCTCGGCGCCGAAAACGTCGATGTTCTGACCGATTTCCAGGTCACCGGCCGTGATCCGGGTGGCCAGGGTGCCGTCGTCGAGCAGGATGATCTGAAAGACATCGGTATCATCGTCGAACACGACGCAGCGGTCGCCGCCCGCGGTCATCAGCGTCAGCGGCTCCAACCCGATGATTTCACCGGTCAGCTGCGTGGCGGCGGAGGCGTCGACCACGACCAGCGCGGCATTCAGGGCATCGGGCACCGTGTTGGAGAGCATTAATACCCCGTCGACCGTTGCCTCGGTATCCGCCGCAATTGCCATGAAGTCGAGCTCTTCGCCCTTGCGCGAAAATATCCGCGTGCCGTCGAGCAATTGCACATGCACACCGATTTGCTGGTTTGCGACAAACCCCTGGCCCGGATCGATATCGAAATCGAAGGCCGACAACGCGTCGGCGGGAGCCGAGCGTGCGATACCGTTCAGGCTGAAGAAACTGCCCGGCGGACCCACTTCGATGACCACGGCCTCCATCAACAAATCGTGATGGTCGTAATCGTCGTCGTGTTCGTGGTCATCGTAGTCGTCGTCGTAGTCGTCATCGTAGTCGTCGTCATCGTGGCGCACGATTCTGGACGAGTGGTCCTCCTCCGGGCGCAGAAAGCCGATCACGGTCAGCGGGTCGCCATCGACGATGTCCCTTAGCATCAGCTTGCCGTCCGTGCCGAAAATCGAACTGTTGGTCGCGTCGACGTCGATGCAGCCATGCCATTTGGGATTGACACCCGCAGCGCATAACTCCAGCGTGCCGTCTTCGGGATCGACGTCATCCGCCTCGCCACTGAGGCGCACCAGGCGGTTGTCCTGCTGCTCGCCGATGACGTCGACGAAAATGACCGGGCGAAAATGCCACTTGCCATTACCCGATTCGTGGAGTTTGAGCGATTTTTCCGCGTCGATATCGAGTTGTATCAGCAGCGTCTCTCCCGCGATGACGTGAAACGGTTCGCGAGGATTCAGGTCGATCTTGCCGTTGCCCGACAGTTTCACGTCGTGCGACTCTTCGACGTCGCCATTCTCGTCCAGCTTGATCAGCTCGATCTTGTCGACCAGCAGGCGGATCTTCTCGAACTCGCCGCTGGCCACGTCGGTGGTCAGCGCGAACAGCTCGGAATGGCTGCGCATCTTCAACAGGTCGACGGTTTCCAGGCCTTTGAAGATAGTCACCTGTCCGTCGTCGGACAGCAGGCGGATTTCGCGCAGGGTGATCTCGATGATGTCGAATTCGGCGGTAGGACCGTCGGTAAGCAGAATGCCGACCGAACCGGTACCACGCGCTTCCTGGGTGTCTTCGTCGCCGCTGCCGCCACCACCGCCGCATGAAACCAGCAGCAGGGTTGCGATGCCCAGCAGCGCGGATAAGTGTCCTTTGTTCATGGTTATGTCTCTCTGTTTCTCGTTATAAATGTCCTGACAATGGCAGGAGTCGATCTTATTAGGGCGACCATTGTAATATGAAAAAACAAATTTGGGGATATTTTCCCAAAAAAATAATACAAAAAAAGCAATATTAAATATTAAGGTGACAGTTACCTTATTTTGCGGCGCAGCAACGCGTTAACGGTCAGCGTAATTCCTACTCTGCTGCGATTTGCCTAGCCCAAAAGCAGCGGGTTGAGCCGCCACACCGTGAAGTTCAGCACCGCGGCGAACCCCACCCAGAGCAGGTAGGGCGCGAGCAGCGCGCCCGCGAGACGGCTCTGGCGCCAGAAGGCCGCGAGCGTCGCCGCGATCAGCAACAGTAGAATAAGGATATCCGCAAACGCGAGCCCGCCCAGGCGCCAGCCGAAAAAGAGCCAGCTCCAGGTGGCGTTGAACACGAGCTGGGCCAGGAACAGCGTCAACGCGACCCGGGCGGCGCGAAACCCGGCCCGGCGCCACACCAGCCACGCGGCAATGCCCATCAGGGTAAACAGCGTGATCCAGACGGGGCCGAAGAGCCATCCCGGCGGCGCCCAGTCCGGCCGCTGCATTTCCGCATAAAACGATGCGGCCTGTATCGAGGCGGCCGCGCCGATGGCCGAGGTGACGTAGCTTGCGGCCAGCCAGCCGACCAGACCGGCGATTTGTCGTGGCAGCGTAATTTCGGTCATCTGTAAATGGGTGTCAGAGAACAATTGTTTCTAATATTCGCACTCTCTAATATTAGAAACAATTGTTCTCTGACCCGGATTTTAATGGCCGCGATCAGTATGGCATCAGCGTGATGTCGAAGCGGCCGTGCATCATGGTTTCGCCGTTTACGGTGGCCTCCTCGAGAAAAATCGCATTGGGATGGTTTTCGTCGGCCCTCGGGTCGTGCTTGAAATAAAACTCGGTGTCCAGGTAAATGTAGCCGTCGTGGTCAACCGTGACGTGCACGTGGCTCAGGCGGTGACTGTTGCCCGGAATCACCGAGCCGAACTGATAGAAACCCTTGTCGTTCGTGACTACCTCGCCCATGTGATAACTCCAGTCGAAGCCCTCGCTGTCTGCATGGCGAATGCCGATCACGACGTTGGCGATCGGCTCGCCGTCGATGCTGGTCACCCGTCCGCGAATCCGCATGCGCTGGCCCTTGTCGCCCGGGCTCCACAGGTCGACCATTTTCGGTTTGGCGGCATCGTGCGAATCGGCTGTCACCGGCGCGGGCAGCGCCAGGGCAAAAGCGATCAACCCCGTGAACAGCGCAAGCCCCGGCCAGTGGCGGTTTAGTCGAATGTTCATTATTTTGCCTCTCCTGGTGCTGATGACAGTCAACCTGTTTCTGCGCAGCGTTATAAGTTAACGGTCTCCGTAATTGCGATCAAGATGCGCTGGCCGTTTTAGCGGCAGACGATCGCGCTAATCCAGCGGATCGGCCGCCACCGCCGCGGGCCGCCCGCGGCGCTCGCGTTCGCGCAAAATGATGTAGCAGCCGCTGGTGACGATAACGGCGCCGCCGATAAGCGTTCGCGGCCCCGGGATATCGGCGAAAATCAGGAAGCCGATCAGGCTGGCCCAGAGGATGTAGACGTATTCGAAAGGCGCCACCGTGCTGACCACGGCAATGCGGTAGGCCTGGGTGATGCCAAGCAGCGCCAGCGTGAAAATCGCGCCTGCGAGCAGCAGCAGCAACCAGTCCGAGGACTGCAGCATCACCCAGTCGCGGAACACACCCTGCAAGGTGGCATTGTCGACGGACGGTTCCGGCAGCGCGGCAATCGCCAGCGAGGTCAACAGCATTAGCACGAAATAGGAGGCAGTGGTGTAAATGCCCATGGTCAGGGCGTGTTCGCTGAGCCCGATGTGGCGATTGATGATCGGGATCAGGGCGTAGCACATCGCGCTGAACAGCGGCATCGCCGACTCGATGCGAAACAACGACGAGCCCGGGTTCAGCATGTACACCACGGCGCCGAAGCCGATGACCACCGCGCTCCAGCGATGGATGCCGACCCGCTCGCGCAGCACCAGCGCGGACAGCAGGGTAACGAACAGCGGCGCGGTCATGTAAACCACCGCCGCCTCGGCCAGCGGTATGCTGCTCAGCGCGATGTAGTAGGTCGTGAACGCAAAAAACGCGAGCACGCCGCGGGCGAACATCAGGCGCGGCCGCCGCGTGCGCAGGATGCCCGGGCCCTGCCATGCCAGCGCGACCAGCAGCAACAGCGCGAGCACGATCGCGAGGCGAATCATCAGGATC
>JBFGQE010000224.1:0-4672 GCA_041564355.1 Gammaproteobacteria bacterium
CATCCGCGTGCGGATGATCGATGTGGACGTTGCGCGCCGGCACGATCGTCGAAATCGCGTGCTTGTATACCATCTGGCTCACGTTATTCTTCAACAGCACGACAAACTGATCGAATGACTCGATCTGGCCCTGCAGCTTGATTCCATTGACAAGAAAAATCGACACCGGGACATGCTCTCTTCGCAGCGCGTTCAGATAGGGTTCTTGTAACATTTGCCCTTTTGACATAATTCTGTACTCCATCAGGTTATTATTTTAAAGCTACCGCGTCAGTCGCTTTGAACCTACCGGCAGAGTCTTTGATTCCCTTCGGACCAAAATGTTCCGATCAAGACCGCGAAATCGCGGACTCAACTATTCGGAATATATCATCTTTACGGTAATTCAGGCAATCGAAGGCCATTTCGGCGGGTTGTTTGCGTAACCAGGTAATTTGCCGCTTGGCCAACTGCCGCGTCGCGGCGATGCTCTTCTCGATCATTTCCTCGCGCGTAAGCTGGCCCGCGAGGTAAAGCCAGAGTTGTCGATAACCGACGCAGCGCATCGACGGCATCGACAGATCCAGGTCGCCGCGCGCGCGCAGGGCGGCGACCTCATCGATAAAGCCTCGTTCGAGCATGTCTTCGAAGCGCGCCGCGATGCGCTGATGCAGCCGGGCGCGATCGTTGGCGGCGAGGCTCAGCTTGTGCAACGGGCCCGCGTAGCCGCTGGTATCGCGTTGCTGCAGGGTTGACAACGGCTTGCCGGCGAGCTCATAGACTTCGAGCGCGCGCTGAATCCGTTGCGTATCGCCGGGCCTGATTCGCGCCGCGCTTTCCGGGTCGACTCGATTGAGCCGCTCGTGCATCGCCGGCCAGCCAATCCTGCCGGCCTCGTCCTCGAGTCGCTGGCGCAGTTCGGGATCGGCTTGCGGCAAACGGTTCAGACCATGTTCGAAGGCGTGGAAATACAGCATCGTCCCACCCGTGAGCAGCGGCACACGGCCGCGCGCACTGATTTCCGGCAACAGGCGATGACAGCGATCGATAAAATCCCAGGCAGAGAAAGATTGCGCCGGGTCGATGATATCCACGAGGTGATGCGGTACCGCCTCGAGCACCTCGCGCTCCGGCTTGGCCGTGCCGATGTCCATGTCGCGGTAAATCTGCGCCGAATCCACGCTGACAATTTCGACCGGGAAACGCGAACAGATTTCCAGCGCGAGTTCGGTCTTGCCGGTCGCGGTCGCGCCCATCAGGCAGATGACGCCAGGCGCGGCCATTTACTGGCCGCGCAGGAAAAACTTGTCGAGCTGATCCAGGCTTAGCTGTTTCCAGGTCGGTCGTCCATGGTTGCACTGGCCACTGCGCTCGGTCTGCTCGATGTCGCGCAGCAACGCATTCATTTCGGCGAGTGTCAGCGCGCGGTTGGCACGCACCGACGCGTGGCAGGCCATCGTCGCAAGCATTTCGTCCTGGTAATCCTGGATGCGCGCGGACTTGCCATGTTCGCTTAAGTCGGCGAGCACGTCGCGCACCAGCTGTTCGCTGTCGACCTGCTTCAGCAGGGCCGGGACCGCGCGCACACGCAACTGTTCGGGCCCGAGTCGCTCAATGGTAAATCCGAGGTGGCTGAACTGGTCGCGATTTTCCTCCACCAGGTCCGCCTCGGCGCGGCTCACGGCAAACGCAATCGGAACCAGCAGCGGTTGCGCAATCACGTTTTCCTGCGCCGCGTTTTGTTTCATCCGTTCGTAAACGATCCGCTCGTGCGCGGCATGCATGTCGACAATGATCAGGCCCGCGCCGTTCTCCGCCAGAATGTAAATCCCCTTCAACTGTGCGATCGCGAAACCGAGTGGCGGGATCGCGCCATCTTCGTCCTCTGCTCGCGGCGTGCCGGTCTCGCGAGGCTGCAGCAGCGCCGCATAGGCCTGCGTCTGCTCACGCAACGAGCCGCCCCGATCCCCCTGTCCGAAACGCGCGAAATCGAGCCCGGACTGGATCGCCGGCGCACTCGCCGCGGTCTCGCTGAAGGCAAAAGCCGGGGATTCGACCTGCTGCTCGGGCTGCACGTCGGCCAGCGCCTGGTGCAGGCTGCGGAACAGGAAATCGTGCACCTCGCGTGAATTTCTGAAACGCACCTCGTGCTTTTGCGGATGCACGTTGACGTCCAGCTCACGCGCGTTCATCGTCAGCGACAGTACGTAGGCCGGGTGCCGACCGTGAAACAAAACGTCTCGGTAAGCCTGGCGTACCGCGTGATTAACCAGCTTGTCGCGCACCATGCGCTGGTTGACGAAAAAATACTGCATGTCCGCCTGACTGCGATTGAAGGTCGGTAACGCGACCCAGCCCCGCAGGCGCAACGCTTCACTGCAGATATCGATCTCGACAATGCTCTCGGCAAAGGCCTTGCCGCATAACATGGCCAGTCGCCGACGCTGATCATCGAGATCCCGCACCGAGGGCAACTGGTAAACGACCTTGTTATTGTGCACCAGCCTGAACGCAACCGAATCATGGCTCAGGGCCATGCTTTTGAACAGCGACTCGATATGCTTGTATTCGGTTTGCTCCGCGCGTAGAAATTTCTTGCGCGCGGGCACGTTGTAAAACAGCTCGCGAACTTCGACCTGGGTTCCCTGCGGTAACGCGTCGGGTATTGGCCCTTCCTCGTCCCGCGCGCTGATCTTCCACGCATGCGCCGCGTCCTGCAGGCGGGATCTCAGGGTCAGCCGAGAAACCGACGCTATGCTCGGCAGCGCTTCGCCGCGAAATCCGAGCGAACCAATACTTGCCAGGTCTTCCAGGCTACCGATCTTGCTGGTGGCATGTCTCGACAGAGCCAGCACGAGTTCGTCACGGTCGATCCCGCTACCATCGTCGCTGACCCGAATCAGGCGAGTGCCGCCGGCCTCGACTTCGACGGTGATCGCGCCAGCACCGGCGTCGAGGCTGTTTTCGACCAGCTCCTTGACCACCGACGCGGGCCGTTCGACGACTTCGCCGGCCGCGATCTGGTTGACCAGATGGGATGCGAGGGTGCGGATCTGCGCCAAGATGTGCTCAGGCGACCAGCCGCGATTCCAGCTTTTCCTGGTCGCGGGTAAACAGCCGTATTCCCTCGGCCAGCTTTTCCGTTGCCATTGCATCCTCGTTCATCTGCCAGCGAAAGGCTCTTTCGTCGAGGCGCATCCGCTGCGGCGCGTCGGCACCGCGGTTGGGGCCGAGCTTTTGCGCCAGGCTCGATTTATCCTCGGCCAACGACTGCATCAGCGCCGGGCTTATCGTCAATCGGTCACAGCCGGCGAGCTGCTCGATCTGCCCGGTATTGCGAAAGCTCGCGCCCATGACCACGGTGTCGTAGCCATGGTGTTTGTAATAATTGTAGATGCGCGTGACCGACTCGACTCCCGGGTCCTGTTCCGGCGAGATCGCGGTGGCGCCGCTGCGCGCGAGATGCCAGTCGTGGATTCGACCGACGAAAGGAGAGATCAGGTAAACCCCCGCATCGGCGCAGGCGACCGCCTGGGAAAAGCCGAACAGCAGGGTCAGGTTGCAATTGATACCGTCCTGCTCGAGCTCACGCGCGGCCTCGATCCCTTCCCAGGTTGACGCGATCTTGATCAGCACGCGGTTGCGGTTGCTGCCGCGGCTCTCGTAGAGTTCGATCAGGCGGCGCGCACGCGAGATCGTCGCGGCACGATCGAACGAAAGCCTGGCGTCGACCTCGGTCGAGACCCGTCCTGGTATCAGCTTCTGGATCTCCAGGCCGATACTGACCGCGAAATAATCGCAGGCTGCGCCGGCCATCGAGGCGGGGCTACCGCCCTGCTCGCGTCCCCAGCGCTGCGCATCGTCGAGAAGCGGTTGGTAGCGCGGCAGGTCGGCCGCCTTCAGCAGCAGCGACGGGTTAGTCGTCGCATCCTGCGGCTGGTACTGGCTGATCGCATCCAGGTCGCCGGTATCCGCGACGACCTGGGTCATGGATTTCAATTGGTCAAGTTTGTTCATGCGAGCGGGCTTAAGTAGTATGCTGGGTCTCTTGCTGGAGGCAGAGAATACCAGAAAATTCCGCCCGGGATGACGCTAAATCGAGATGAGAGAACTGACCACTCTGATCATTGCGCTGCTTGCGCTTTACCTGCTGCTGGCGATCTTCGTCTACCTGATTCAACGCAGCCTGATCTACTATCCGGTGCCGTCCGATCTGGGCTTTGCGGCCCAGGAAATCACGCTCGATAACAACGGGACCAGGCTGCACGGCTGGGTATTGAATCCGGACAAGGACAGGGCAATGGTCTACTTCGGCGGCAACGCGGAGCAGGTCACCGGCAATCAAGGTATTTTCCAGGGCTTATTTCGCGACTACGGCGTTTACCTGGTGAATTACCGCGGCTATGGCGACAGCGAGGGCAGGCCCAGCGAGGCCGCACTGTTCGCCGATGCGCTCGCGATTTACGACCACGCAAGTCGCATCACGACGCGATATCCGCCTTCGGGCGCAGTCTCGGCTCCGGCGTCGCGGTCTACCTGGCGACTCAGCGACCGCTCGAGCGGCTCATCCTGCTGGCGCCGTACGACAGCATCGCCGCGCTGGCGCAGAGGGCTTACCCGATCTTCCCCGTCAGGTGGCTGCTCAAGGATCGCTTCGATTCGGTTTCGCGCGCGGCCCTGGTGCGCGTACCGG
>JBFGQE010000225.1:0-4615 GCA_041564355.1 Gammaproteobacteria bacterium
CCGAGATCCTGCAGGCCTACCTCGCGCCGCTCGCACTTCAATTGCTCGCATGGGGCGTCGACGATCCAGACGAACTGGCCTGGCTCGATCCGCCGCCGGCGGCCCACTGGCTGCAGGCGCTCGAGTTGCTCGGCTCGCTCGGTGCGATCGAACCGAAAGAGGGTCGCCGCACACTTGGAAATCAAGGCCGCGCGATGGCATCGCTCGCGGTGCACCCGCGGCTTGCGCATCTGCTGTTGCGCGGCGCCGAGTTCGGCTGCGTCGAACAGGCCGCGCTGCTTGCAAGCCTGTTGTCCGATCGCGATCCGCTCGCCGACGCCAATCCGGACCTCGGCAACCGGCTCGACGTCCTCACCGGCGCAACGAACTGCCCGCCGCAACAGCAGGGCTGGCGCAGCCGCACCCGGAAACTTGCCGGCCAGCTCGAGCAACAGCTCGCGAGGTCGAAAGCAGAGCCCGCCAAAGTCCAGCTGCCGATTCGAGCCGATCAGGTGCCGGGAATGCTCGTCGCCTGCGCCTACCCGGACCGGGTCGCGCGCCGGCGCCATTCGGGCGGTTACCAGCTCGCCAACGGCCGTGGCGCAGCACTCGCCGGCACGCACTATCTCGGCAAGGCGCGCTGGCTCGCGGTCGCCGCGGTCGGCGCCAGCGACACCGGCAAAGGCGAAACGATTCGCTCGGCCGCGACGCTCGACGAAACGCTGTTCGATACGCTGCTGGCCGAACTCGTGCACGACACCGAAATCGCCGAGTGGGACGACAAGGCCGGGCGATTCGTCGCCGAGCAAAGGCGCCAGGTCGGCGCGTTGGTCCTCGCGCGCCGCGCGCTCGACCCGGTACCGGCGGATGCAAAGCGCACCGCATTGATTCGGATGCTGCGCGACGAAAACCTCGTACCGCTGCCGTGGCGGCCGGAACATCGCCAATGGCAGGGCCGCATCGCCCTGCTACGCGAATTCGACCCGGAATACGACTGGCCCGACCTCGGCGACGACGCGCTGCGCACATCGCTCGAGGCCTGGCTCGGTCCTTACCTCGACGGCGTCAATACGCGACGGGATTTCGCCAGGCTCGACCTGGATCGAATTCTCCGCGCCCTACTGCCGTGGGAGTTACAGCAGCGGCTCGACGAGCTCGCCCCCACCCGGCTGCGCGTGCCGTCGGGTTCGAAAATCACGATCGACTATTCGCAATCGCCGCCGGTGCTGGCCGTCAAGCTGCAGGAAATGTTCGGTTGCGAGCAAACCCCGACGATCGCCGGCGGCAAGGTAGAACTGCTCGTGCACTTGCTGTCGCCGGCCGGTCGGCCGCTGCAGATTACCCGGGACCTCGCCGGCTTCTGGCGCAGTTCATACCACGACGTTAAAAGAGATATGAAAGGCCGTTATCCCAAGCACCCCTGGCCCGAAGATCCGCTGACCGCGCCCGCGACGCGCAAGACCAAGAGCCGATAATTCAACTGGCGACGGGAGCAGCGCCGACCCGGCACCGATCGATTCGGCGCATCAGCCAAGTCTTTCGTCGATGAGTATGCCGATAGCCCGCGCGATCATGCCCACGCTCCATACCACGAGCCACAACTCGCGCCCCTTGCCGCCGAGCCACAGCAAAATACGAGGCCGATTGGAATCGCCATCGAGTAAAACATCAGCGGCAGCTTCAGCATGCTTTCGAACACATGAACAGTGCCAAGCCTTACAACTGACATGGCATCAAACCAACGACGCGAGATATAGGGTCCGCCCGTTACCACACCAGTTAGACTCCGGCCGGGTTTACCTTCTTGCCATTGGATCGCGGCCGGGCAGGCCGAATAGCGGCCAGATTCGGGGCGACCCAAGGCTTCTTTGCCGCAAACCGGCTGCTCCGCAAATTCCCGCGTTGCGGGCGGCACCATTTCTCGAGGCGCTACCGACCGGGATCTATCCGAAATTATTCCTGTGTGTAATATGCTAGTCTGAAGCCTTCGTCGAGACTTCCGGCCCCGCAATGAAACACCTCAGCAATCTGATCATCCTCGGCTCGATGGCCTTCCTGGTGCTGATCCTGATCTACCTCGGCCTGGTCGCCGGTCTTCCGTTCGCGCCCGGGCGCAATCTGATAATCTATTCGACAATTGTCGTCCTGTTCATCCTCCTGGCGCTGTCCTTTCGCCTCGGCGCCGGCAGCCGGGCCAACCTGGCATTGACCATTGCCTCGATCGGAATGACGCTCTACGCAATCGAGTTAGTCGCCACGTTAATTTACCGATCCGTGGAAGAGAAGGCACACCTGGCTCGCGTCGAGAAGGCAAACCAGGCCGGGCAAACTTTTGACGAGCGCCAACCGCTGGCAGTCATACAGCAGATGGAGCGGCAGGGAATTCAGGTTTATCCCTACATCCACGGCGAGGCGCGAGCGAGCGACGGTTTTCGATTCGAGGCGGGCGGCAGGCAGGTTCTGGCCCTGGCGGGAATCTCCGGCAGTCAGACCGTAGTCTGCAACGAAACCGGCGAGTACATGATCTTTAAAAGCGATCGGCACGGATTCAATAATCCGCGGGACTACTACGAGGAGGCCGACGTTCAGATCGTCGTAGTCGGCGACTCGTTTGCGCAGGGGCTTTGCATGGGACCCGGCGACGATGCCGTCACCGCGTTGAGGGAGACGTTTCCGAAAACATTGAATCTAGGCTACGCTGGTAACAACTCGCTACTCAATCTGGCAACCCTGAAAGAATACGTTCCGATCCTGCCGACTCCTCCGACAAGAATCCTCTGGCTGTTTTACGAGGACAATGACCTGGTCAGAATCGACAACCAGATACTGTCGCGGTATCTCGAACGCGAATTTCGTCAGGATCTGGCACCCCTGCAGGCCGAGATCGACGCCGCCCTGGCTCGACGGGTAGCCGCGACCAGGGCATCGCTGGAACAGGCGGGACCGCTGGAAGCCGTCATCGCATTCGCCCTGTTCCGCAATACCCGCGACTGGCTCGGACTGAACGCGATCCTCCACGACTTCAAAGCCGATGAGTCCAAAGTGACTTTCGACGAGGGCCTGGCGGAGTTTGAAATCGTTATGGCCGAGACGGCCGCCCTGTCCGACGCCTGGGGCAGCGATTTGTATTTCGTCTACCTTCCCGGCTTCCGAAGCGTCAGCCGGCAATCGCCTTACGAGCATCGGCAGCAGGTTTTAGAAATTGTAGCCGAACTGGAAATTCCAATCGTCGACCTGTACGAAACGTTCATCGAGCATCCGGACCCCGAATCCCTGTTTCCGTTTCGCATGCTCAATCACTACAACCGGGAAGGATATCGTCTCGTCGCGGCAACGGTTCTGAAGGCGCTTAACTAACGACGGAATCGAGTGCACCCGGACCTGGCGCGCGAAAACATGAAAGTGCATAGGCGCTCGATCTGTGGTTTAGTACAGGGTTTGAACGCGGCTCGCCACGATCGAAAACTCGCGGCATCTGCACCCGGACAAACGACCACGATTCGAGCTGTGCCCGCCAATCCTGATAATCGATCCAGTGCGACTGACTCAATGACCACGATCAAGCCGAAATTAAATGCCACGACACACGTTTATCGCGACGCGCCCGTAATACCCTGCGAAAGAAAAATACTATCGCGATTCGCGAGACCCGGTATGCCTGTGCTGGACGTCGGCTGCGGCGCGATCGGTAGAAGCGCCCGCGTACTCAGGGAGTTCTCTTGCGAGGTATACTCGATCGATGTCAACACCGAAGCCATACTCGAGTTTTCCGCCAGCGAGGAAAGCCACGGGATCACCACCCTCGTGGCGGATGCGACGGCGTTGCCATTCGACGACGGTTTTTTTGAGCTGGTGCTGGTCGCACTGCACGGCCTGGATTACTTGCTGCCGATCGAGAAACGACTGACCATGCTTAAAGAACTCCACCGGGTCATGTGCACCAGTTCGGACAGTTACCTGGTTTTCAACACGCTCAATCCCGTCGGAGTGCTCACTTCGCCGCGGGGCCTGCTCGAGCCCGCTTACTGGAAGTGGCGCCTGAAACAACTCATATCCCTGGGCTTTCTCGAGACCACCTTGCACGATTCCCACGGCATTGAAATGTACCAGGCCTTGCCACGATCGGTGATCGCGCAGGTCGTCGAAGCGACAGGCCTGAAACCGATTTTGGCTATGAATCAGGCGGGTACCGTGCACAACCTGGCACTATTGACGCTATTCTCCGCCGGACCTTATTTCGTGTTTGCTCAACCGGCGGGAGATAACACCGAAGCCTAGCGTTTTGTCGCCTGTCACGGGCGGCCACCCGGGAGCCTCGCGCTGCTGCCCACGACGGGAAATCCGTCCCCTGGACGCCGGCCGCTATTTGGTCGGTTCTAGCCGCGATGTGATCGGCCCCGGGTCTTGCAGACGGCATGGTCGATACCCTTTCAGCCACTGCGTTCGCGCCTAACCGAGCCAACCGAAATACTCGTTGGCCAGGATCCCGACACCCAGCGCGATCAGACCCACGCTCCAGACCTTGAGCCACATCACGCGCCCCTTGATCCCGAGCCACAGCAACACGAGGCCGATCGGAATCGACATCGCGTAGGACATCAACAGCATCGTCTGCGTGCTTTCGGGATAGGGAACG
>JBFGQE010000226.1:0-4605 GCA_041564355.1 Gammaproteobacteria bacterium
GATGGCGCAGACCATGAAGCCGACCTGGTTGACGATCGAGTAGGCCAGGATACGGCGTGCGTCGTTTTCGAGCAGCGCGTAAATAATGCCGTACATGATCATGTAGATGCCGATCCAGATCAGCACCGGTTCGCCGGGAAACAGCAGGATCAGCGCGAGCACCGCGGTCTTGGTGGTAAACGCCGACAGGAACACCGATCCCGTGGGACTGGACTCGGGATAGGAATCTGCCAGCCAGGCGGAAAGCGGCGGCGCAGCCGCGTTGATCAGGATACCGATCAGGATCATCCAGGTGTCGAAGTTGGTCGCGAGCATGGGCTGGATGTCGACCGATCCCGTATGCACGACGACGCCCTCGATGCCGACCTTGAGCACGATTCCGCCGAGCAGGTGCATGATGGCATAACGGATCCCGGCCGCGCGTGCCGCGGGCGTACCGCCGGACCAGACCACCACCGTCGAGAACAGCGCCATAAACTCCCAGAAAATAAACAGCGTAACCAGGTCACCGGCAAAACTCGCGCCGACCGCGCCCGCGGCGTAGGCATAGCCCGCGGCGAGTTCGTACCAGCGCGCCTGTCGAAACGCGTAAAGCCCGCCGACAAAGGCCATCAGCGCAAAAATCGTCGCGAACAGGCGACGTAACGCGCTGCCCTCGACCGGCTCGATCTGGTAGTCGAGGAACGGCACGGTCGTAACGACACCGTCCGGTACCTGCCAGACCGCCCACAGCGTGATCAGCGGCGCGATCAGCACGATGGCCGAGCGCAGGTGCCCGCGAGTCGGTCCGATCAGAATCGCGGCGGCGATCAGGATCAGGGCTGGTGGCAGCATGTCAGTCATTGCTGTCCTCCGGCCGGTAGTAGTCTTCGTCGCGCTTCAGCCAGTAACCGAGCGCCTTTGCAAACAGCACCATCAGCAGGCAGGAAAGAAAGCCGAATGCCGCGCCGAAGCCAAACCAGGTGTCGACCTCGAAGTAGCCCTTGATCTTGATGAAAAACTGGACGGCAACCGTGAGCGCGAGCACGACCCAGAATACCCGCCACAGGAAACGGATCGATGAGGGGCGCGCCAGCCAGGCGTCGTCTTCGCGTGAATCGTTCATCTGCCTATCCCGAGGATTAATGATTCGAGTGCAATCACCGGCCCGTTGAAAAAGAACAGTCCGATCGTCAGAGCCGCGGTGGTGGTCAACGCAACCACCACCGGCCAGGGCGCCTCTCCGTGCTCCACGGTTTCAGAAGCGGCCTCGCGCCCGAACCATGCGGCAAACACGATGGGCAGAAAATAGGCCGCATTCAACACCGTGCTGGCGATGATCGTGCCGATAGCCACGTAGTTGTCGGACTCGAACGCACCCGCCAGGATGTACCACTTCGAGACGAAGCCGCCGGTCGGTGGAACGCCGATCATGCTTAGCGCGCCGATGGTAAAGGCGGTCATGGTCCACGGCATGCGACGCCCGATGCCGGCCAGTTGTCCGATCTCGGTTTTCTTCGATGCGGTGTAGATCGCGCCGGCGGCGAAGAACAGCGTAATTTTACCGAAGGCGTGGGCGATTACGTGCAGCGACGCGCCGATCTCGGCCAGCGGTTTGAGAATCGCCGCGGCCAGCACCACGTAGGAGAGCTGGGCAACCGTGGAATAGGCCAGCAGGCGTTTCAGATTCTGCTGGCGCAGCGCGACCAGGCTGCCGACCACCACGGTAAAGGCCGCGGCATACAACAGCCACCCGCTCTCCGGGGCCGCGAACAGGTACTCCACGCCGAAAATGTAAATGATGACCTTGGTGACGGTAAAGACACCCGCCTTGACCACCGCCACGGCGTGGAGCAGTGCGCTCACCGGGGTAGGCGCCACCATCGCCGCGGGCAGCCAGCGATGCACCGGCATCACCGCCGCCTTGCCGATGCCGAAGATAAACAGTCCCAGCAGCAAGCCAAGCGCCGGGCCCTCCAGTTTTCCCTGCAGAATACCCCCGGGCGTAAAATCACCGGTTCCCGCGGCGTAGTAAGTCCAGATGATCGCGGGCAACAGCAAGCCGATCGAGGTCAGCAAAAGGACCCCGAGGTAGACACGGGCCGAACGCACGGTCTTTTCGTCTCCCTTGTGCGACACCAGCGGATAGGTCGAAAGCGTCAGCGCTTCGTAAAACAGGAACAGCGTAAACAGGTTCGCGGAAAAGGCGATACCCATGGTCGCCGCCAGGGACAGGGCGAAAAAGACATAGAATCGGGTCTGTTTCGATTCCTTGTTGCCACGCATGTAACCGATCGAGTAAACCGAGTTTACGATCCACAGCCCCGAGGCGAGCGCGGCGAAAAGCATTCCCAGGGGCTCGACCTCGAACGCGATATCGATACCGGGCAGAATCTCGACCAGTTTCAAGTGTGGCCGTGCACCCGCCATCAGGTCCGGGATAAGGCTCCACGCGGTAATGGCCAGCGCTACCGCGGTAACCAGCGTTACCGTCTCGCGCAGGTTGTCGTTGATCCGTCCGGCAATCGCGATGCCGGCCGCACCGGTCAACGGGATCGCGAGAGACAGGGCGATGATGGTGTCGGGGCTCATGGCAACAGCCCCTGCAACAGCGCGGCGGCGCTGGTGGCGAGCTGCACCGGCAGTTCAGGCAGCAGGCCGAAGTAAAAATTCATCGCGACCGCGGCCCAGGTCGCGAGCAGCAGCGGCAGGGGCGCCTCGACGGCGGTTAATTCCTGGTCCGGGGTCTTGAAATAAGCCGCCTCGACGACCCGCCAGATATAGACCACCGCCATCAGCGAGCTGATCACGATGACCGCGATCATCAGCACTCCCAGGCTGCCTTCGCGAAACGTGGCGGTTATCAGGTACCACTTGCTGATGAATCCCGCGGTACCGGGCACCCCGATCAGGCTGAGCCCGGCGAGCACGAAGGCGGCCATGCTCCACGGCATTTTCTTTGCGATACCGCGGATGCTATCGATGCGCATATGCGCAATATGCATGCCGATGCAGGCGAGCGAGAGGAACAGGGCGCCCTTGGCCAGTGCGTGATTGAAGATATGCAGCAACGCCGCGGTCAGCCCGGTTACGCTGACCAGGCTTGCGCCCAGCGTGATGTAGCCGATCTGTGCCACCGATGACCAGGCCAGCAGCCGTTTCAGATTGGACTCGAACATGGCCACCGCCGAGGCAACCAGGATGGCCAGCAGCGACAGCGGCATCAGGAAGTTGGAAAACTGAAATTCGTGGTTCTGCAGGTTCGGTTGAAACACGAAATAATCGAAGCGCAGCAAAACATAGATCGAAACCTTGGTCGCGCAGGCCGCAAGAAACACCGATACCATGTTGGGCGCGTAGGTGTAAGCGTTTGGCAGCCAGACGTGCAGCGGGAACACGGCGGCCTTGAGCGCGAGACCCACGGTGATAAAACCCGCTGCGATCAGAATCGGTTTCTGCTCGGCGACGTCTTGAATCCTGAACTCGATATCGGCCAGGTTGAGCGTGCCGGTCATCAGGTAGATCAGGCCGACGCCGATCAGGTAAAAGGTCGCGCCGATCGTCCCCATGATCAGGTACTTGAACACGGCTGGCAGCGCGCGCCGGTCGGGGCCGCCGGCGATCAGGATGTAACTGGCCAGCGAGGAAATTTCCATGAAAACGAAAATATTGAACGCGTCAGCGGTGACCAGGATACCGGCAAGCCCGGCGAGCGCCAGCAGCCAGGCCGCGTAGAACAAAGGCTGACGTGCCGCCTCGATATCGCGATCCAGGCTGCGCGCGCCGCCGATCAGCGCCAGGCTCGAAGCGCCGGTAACGATCAGCAACAGCAGTGCGCTCAACGCGTCGACACCGAGTTCGATGCCCCAGGGCGGCGCCCAGGAACCCATGTGGTAGCTGATTTCGCGCCCGCCCAGGACATCCCGGGCCAGCGTGACGGCAATCGCGAAGGCACACAGGCTGGCAGCCGTGGCGACGGCCCAGGGCAGGCGTCGCCGCGGCAGCAGAATCACCAGGGGCGCGGTCAGCATCGGCACGATAACCTGGAGTGCCGGCAAGTGGGCGTTCAGGCCGCTCATCGCCGATCGATCTCCTGAATCTCGTGTTCCTCTATCGTGCCGTATTCTTCCTTGATGCGAACCACGATGCCGAGACCGAGCGCAGTCGTCGAAATCCCGACGACAATCGCGGTCAGGATCAGTACCTGCGGCAACGGGTTGGAATACAGCTGCTCTGCGCTCTCGGATATGAAAATCGGTGCCGTTCCGCCATCGACCTTGCCCATCGTGATGTAAAGCAGGAAAACAGCGGCCTGGAACAGCGACAATCCAATGAGTTTCTTGATCAGGTTCAGCTTCGCCACGACCGCGTAAAAGCCGATCATCAGCAGCGCCGCGAATACCCAGTAATGGTAATGTTCGAAGAGTTCCATCAGAACTTATCGCGCGCGGCGAAAGCGTGAAAAATGCTGAGCAAGACGCCGGTTACGGTGAAGCCGACGCCGACCTCGATCAGCATCAGTCCGATTTGCTGGCCCTTGACCGGATCGCTGGCTAATACCGAGTAATCGAGAAAGTTGCCGCCGAGCAGGATTCCGGCAACACCGACCCCGCCATAGAGTAATGC
>JBFGQE010000227.1:0-4599 GCA_041564355.1 Gammaproteobacteria bacterium
CCAGAACAAGGGAAAACAACGCGAAGTCGCGCGGTCGCGCGGCCGCGCCCTGCGCCCCGAGGTTGTAGTCACGGTCGATTTTGAGCGCGAACAGAAACAGGCCGAGGTTCAGCA
This sequence comes from Gammaproteobacteria bacterium, assembly GCA_041564355.1. Taxonomy (GTDB): domain Bacteria; phylum Pseudomonadota; class Gammaproteobacteria. The sequence continues at coordinate 115 of JBFGQE010000227.1, forward strand.
ACAGGTTCAGGCTGTAAACCTCGGCGATGATCGACTGCGACCAGAAGGTGTTCGAGACCGCAAATGCCGCCGTGCCGAGCGCGGCTAGCGGACGCTCGAGACCGACCCGGCAAAAAATTCTGAACAACAGCACGCAAGCCAGCGCCGCGAACAGCGCGCTGCTGGCATGCGCGCGGGCGGGAATCTCGCCGATGGGGATCTGGCTGAACAGGTGCAGCAACAGGGTGTAAAGCGGATAACCGGGTGGATGCGATACGCCGTTGAAGTAACCGCTGAGAATAAAGACGCTGTCGTCTTCGAGCGCGACCGTTTTCGGCATGGCAATCAGGTAGAGCGCCAGGCTCGCACAGCCCAGGCCGATCGCCAGCGGATCCCGGTAAACGGCGTCGACCCGGTCCGATTGCGGGAAATCGACGACAGCTTCTGGTCCGGGCCGCGGTTGCGGGTCAGCGGACATGCTCAGGCGTGTCTCCAGGTCAGGATGCTGGACATGGTGTAGTTCCAGAGTGAACCAAACACCGCGCCGAGCAGGCTCGCGATCCACCAGATTCCGAGATTCTGAAAACTGAGATCGGCGACGAACACGTTGATCATCGCACCAATCGAGCAGGCGATGATAAAGCTAAAATAGCCTCTCAACATCGCCAGACCCTGCAATCGCTTGTCGTTGTAGGTGAACCAGTTATTCAGTAGGAAATTGCTGCTCATCGCAATCGCGGTCGAAACCGTGACGGCTACGATGAACTCGATACCCGCGACGACGTAAAATATCCAGACGAAAAACAAATGAACCAGCACACCCGTCGCACCAACCATGACAAACATCAGCAGGCGTATCGGGAAATACCGGCCCACGGTTTTATCCGCGAGCAACAGGAAAAAGTCGTAGGCAACTCTCGAGTCCAGCTTGCTGTCGCCTTGCTGCCGGGAACGCATGTCGTACGGCATTTCCTCGACCACCCAACCGTTCCTCGCCGACATCAGAATGTCCAGTAACACCTTGTAGCCCACGCCGGACAATTGCTCCGCGATCTCTTCCAGACGATGCAGACGCAACATGAAGAAGCCGCTCATCGGATCGGCGATCTCCGATTTCGAGAAAATCTGGCTCAGGCGCGTGGCCCATCGGCTGATGCGCACACGATTACTTGCGAGTTCGCCGGTGGATGCGCCCTGGCAGTAACGCGACCCCACCACGAGATCTAGTTTCGAATTCTCTTCGAGGCGCTGCAGCATCTCGGGTAGCAGTTTCTCGTCGTGCTGCAGATCGGCATCCATGATCGCAACGTACTCCGCCGTGCTCGCGAGCATTCCCTCGATGCAGGCCGAGGCCAGGCCGCGACGCCCGATGCGGCGGATCAGGCGCACTTTCGGGTCACCGTTACTGAGCTCGAGAACTTTCGCTACGGTTTCGTCTCGCGACGCATCGTCGACGAAGATAATCTCCCAGTCTTTGCCTCGAAGCGCGTTCGCTACCGCATCGTATACGGCGCGGATATTGTCTTGTTCATTAAAGGTCGGGATGACGACCGAGAGCCTGGGCATATTCCTGCTACGCGCATTCGATATCAACGGTATTGTAGTTCATATTTATCTAACGCAGCGACAAACGCTGCGCTGCGAAAAAATTCCCGTTTGCCCGGCGATCTCCTCCGAAGGCCGGCTGCAGGCGCAGCTAGCGCACGTATCCGATCACGGAAATAAAATGGCAGCTGCTGCCTGCCAACACGAAGAAATGCCAGATACCGTGCGCATGACGCAACCGGTCCAGGATATCGAGAACATAAAAAATGACGCCGGCGGTGTAGGCGACACCGCCCGCGGTCAGCCAGAAGAGACCGGCCGGCGGAATGGCTTCACGGATGCTGGCGAAGTCGAAGCTGCAGGCCCAGCCCATGCCGAGAAAGATGACCATTTGCCCGACTTTAACCACGCGACCGGAGCAAAAAAGCTCGCTCAGGATGCCGGCCAGCGCGAGCGACCAGATGATGCCCATGATCAGCCAGCCGTTGCCGTCGCGCAGGCTGACCAGCATATAGGGCGTATAGGTGCCGGCGATCAGAAGGTAAATCGAAACATGGTCGAGCAGTTGGAAAATATTTTTCAGCCGCGGGGGGTGAAAGCTATGGTACAGCGTCGACATCGTGTACAGCAGCACCAGAGTAAAACCAAAAATACTGAAACTGCTGATCACCCAGGGATCTCGCGACTGTATGCCGACCGTCAGCAGCGCGCCGAGACCGACGAGCGCCAGAACCGCCCCGACCAGGTGACTGATGCTGTTGAGTCTTTCGCCGTAATACATGATTTGATGCCAGTTTGACTTGCGCGCGTCGGCCGCGCCGATGCGTAGATTAATGGATAATCGCAGCGCTTCACAGCCCCGCTGGCGAATTTGCGCTCATCGCCCGGGCGTCAATCCCGACCCGGTGCGCAGGGACGATTTGCGCCCGGGTCAAAAACTGGTAACTTTGCCGAAAACAAGTGAGGAGCGGCATGAGTGACAAGATAGCCTGGCTCGAGAAACGCCTGCAGGGTTCCGGCGCACCGGTGATCATCGACGGCGGCACGGGGACGCGCCTGGAGCAGCTCGGCGCGCCGATGCACGAACGCGTGTGGAGCGCGGGCGCGGTCCTGTCGCACCCCGAAATCGTGCGCCAGGCACATGTCGATTTTATCGAGGCCGGCGCCGAACTCATTATCACCAATACCTTCGCCGCCGCGCGGCACATGCTCGATCCGGGCGGACTCGGCGAGCGGGTCGAAGAGATCAACCGCAACGCGGTACGACTCGCGCGGGAAGCCGTCGCCGAAGCCGGCACCGAAGCGCTGCCTATCGCGGGTTCGATCTGCGAATGGACCTACGCCGAAAACACGCGCTGGAACCATGCCGACGCGGTGCGCGAGTCGGTGCGCGAGCAGGCCGGCCTGCTCGCCGAGGCCGGGGTCGACCTGATCGCACTGGAAATGTGCGAAAACATCGATCTCGCGATCGCCTCGATCGAGTCCGCGCTCGAGACCGGCCTGCCGCTCTGGATCGGCGTCAGTGCGAAAAGATTTCCAGGCCAGGAGCGGCTGTCGGTGTTCGATTTCGAAAACCGTGCGTTCGAGGATCTCGCGCAGGCCGTAGCGGGCTATCCGGCAATGATCGTCAACGTCATGCACACCCCGGTGCCGGATGTGCCCGAGGCCATGCAGATCCTGCGTCGCTACTGGAAGGGTTCGCTCGGGGTCTATCCGGAATCGGGCTTCTTCGAGATGCCGAACTGGAATTTCGTCGACGTCATCGAGCCCGCCGAACTGGTGAACGCGGCGCGCGGCTGGGTCGACAACGGCGCGCGCCTGCTCGGCGGTTGCTGCGGGCTCGGGCCCACGCACATCGCCGCGCTGCGCGACGCCTTTCGCTAGCCCGGGTCCGGCATTACTCGAAAGCGCGCGCGGCGTCCTGCAGCCAGAGTCCGAGATAATCGGCAAAGCTGCGCCGGATGATCACGTCGAAACCCTGCTCGTCCGCCAATGGCGTGATCAGCATTCCCGCCTTGGCGAGACGCGTTTGCGCGCATTGTCCCGGGGCAAATTCGCGCGGGTGCAAATCGAAGGGGCAATCGGTGGCGAGTAACGCGGCCGCGTTGACGCCGGTAATGCGCAGCAGGGTCAGACCGCTCGAGTTATCCACCACGGAGCTGAACACGCCTTCAAGCGCGGCCAGCAGTTCGGCCCTGAGCTGGCTCTGCCGGCCGGCCGGGGTGACCACGAGCCACTCGTCGGGACCGAGCCAGAAGACACGGTACTCGCCCGCATCGATGACCGTATTCGCATCGGTCGGCGGCTCGACGCCGAGCACCTTGAGTACCGCGGCGAGGAACGCGGTGTTCCCGGGCCGGCCGCGCAGGTTCAGGTAACCGAGAAAAGGTTTTTCCTCGATCCGCGGCGCCGCGCCAACGGGTTCGCCGAGGCTGACCTGCACCAGCGGGCTTTGCTGCTCGAATAAATCAGACATTGGCCTTGTCCCCCGCCTTGTCGTAAAACACCGGCTCGGTAATCGTCGCCGCGATCACGCGGCCATTCGCGAGCGGCGCGTAAACCGTGTCGCCCATGCGTTCTCGCCCGCCCTTGACCAGCGCCATCGCGATCGAGTGCCCGCAGCAGGCGCTGTAATAGCTCGAGCTGACGTGCCCGATCATCGGCACCGGTTTGGCCGCGCGCGGGTCGTCGACCAGTTGCGCGCCCTCCGGAATGACCGTCTGCGCATCTTCGGTCAGCAGACCGACCAGTTGCTTGCGATTCTTGCGCAGGGTGTCCGGACGGTAAAGCGAGCGCTTGCCGATAAAATCAGCCTTGGTTTTCGACAATGCCCAGCCGAGGCCGAGATCGTCGACGGTGACCGAGCCGTCGGTGTCCTGGCCGACTATGACATAGCCTTTCTCGGCGCGCAGCACATGCATGGTTTCGGTTCCGTAGGGCGTGATGTCGAACGGTTCGCCG
>JBFGQE010000228.1:0-4563 GCA_041564355.1 Gammaproteobacteria bacterium
AGGGCGCCTACGCGGTCGTCGCAATGCTCACCGGCAAGGGGATAGTCGGATTTCGTGACCCTCGCGGTATTCGACCGGTTGTCTACGGCAAGCGCAAGAGTGCTACCGGAGTCGAATACATGATCGCCTCCGAAAGCGTTGCGCTGCAGGCTTCCGGGTTCGAGCTGATCGCGGATCTGCAGCCCGGCGAGGCCGTCTTTATTGATGCCGACGGCGAAGTCCACTGTCGCCAGTGTGCTGCCGAGAGCGAGCTGAACCCCTGTATCTTCGAGTATGTATACCTCGCGCGCCCGGATTCGATAATCGACGATATCTATGTTTACAAGGCGCGTCTGCGCATGGGGGTCAAGCTCGCGCGCAAGATCCTCCGGCAAATGCCGGAACACGACATCGACGTCGTCATTCCGATCCCGGATACCAGTCGCCCGGCCGCAATCGAACTGGCCTTCCATCTCGGGGTCAAGTTTCGCGAGGGATTCATCAAGAATCGATACATCGGTCGCACCTTCATCATGCCCGGGCAGAAGGAGCGCAAAAAATCGGTGCGACGCAAGCTGAATCCGATCGATATCGAGTTCAAGGGCAAGAACGTGCTGCTCGTCGATGATTCGATCGTTCGCGGGACCACCTCGAAGCAAATCATTCAAATGGCGCGCGAAGCCGGGGCGAAGAAAGTTTACATCGCCTCCGCGGCACCTCCGGTGCGCTATCCTAATGTCTATGGTATCGACATGCCGGCCGTCGAAGAGCTGGTTGCGCACGGTCGTGACGAAGCCGAGATCGCGGAGTATATCGGCGCGGACTGGCTTATCTACCAGGAGCTCGATGACCTGATCGACGCGGTGCAAAAAGGCAATCGCAGAATCAAGGCCTTCGATTGCTCCTGCTTCGACGGGCATTATGTCACCGCGACGATCGATACGGATTATCTTAATAAAATCAGTAACTTGAGAAGCGATTCGGCCAAGGAGTCGGCTGAAGAACAGCTACACGTGGTGGGAATGGAACTGCATAATAACGCATGAAGCGCTGGGCCGACATCAACCGCGAGGTTGCGCCCAGGTTGCAGGGAAACGCGGCACTGGCTGATGAGCGGCCGTTTATCGTCATCGACTCGACGCGGCAGGAATTGCACTTCATCGATATCGACGAGGAAAACAATCGCAGCTACCCGGTTTCGACCGCGGCGAACGGTATCGGCAATCGCGTCGATTCGTTCAAAACACCGTTTGGCCTGCATCGCATTCGGAAGAAGATCGGTGGCGGACAGCCGAGCGGCATGGTGTTCGAATCGCGTGAACCCTGCGGACGGATCGCGCGCAATCTCGATAACCGTGACGCCGACGAGATCACGTCGCGAATCCTGTGGCTGGACGGTCTCGAGGAAGGGGTCAATCGAGGCGGCGCGTACGACACCTACGAACGCTACATTTACATCCACGGCACCTCGGATGAAAAAAGAATCGGTGAGCCAGTATCGGCTGGCTGCATTCGCATGAAAAACGACGACGTGATCGAACTCTTCGACGAGGTCCTGGTCAACGACCTGGTCTTAATCAGGTAATCGGACGACCGCGACAACGGGCGAATTCCAGGCTCTCGCCACGCCGCGTTTCCCGCCTAAACGCCTGCCTACAGCAGGCTTGACAACGCAATTACAACAGCATAATGTCGGAGCTGGCGCCGATTTGTTACTCGGCTTGCAGGCGCCCCGGCCCGGTAGGGATCGGAATATAAATGTGCTAAAGAGGGTGATCTCCAGGTCTATCCAACCCTGATTCCCTCCCGAGTTTTTTCTTTAGCAGGAGAAACTCCGTGAACCATGATTTAACCGGCTTCGAAACCCTGGCGATTCGCAGCGGCCATCGGCGCAGCGCCGAGTTCGAACACAGCGAACCGATTTACGCGACCTCGAGCTTTGTTTTCGAAAATGCCGCTCAGGCCGCGGCGCGCTTTGCCGGCGATGAAGCCGGCAACATTTATTCACGTTTTACCAACCCGACGACGCGCGTTTTCGAGCAGCGCCTCGCCGCGCTGGAGGGTGGGGCCGCCTGCGTCGCCACCGCGTCCGGGATGGCCGCGATCATGAGCCTGTGCGTCGCCGTGCTCGAGGCGGGCGATCATATCGTCAGCTCACGTTCGATCTTCGGCAGCACCACGAGCCTGTTCGAAAAATACCTGCCGCGTTTCGGTATCAAGACCACGTTCGTCGATATGACCGACCTGGCGGACTGGAAAGCTGCATTTCGTGACAACACCAGGCTGGTTTTTCTGGAAAGTCCGTCGAACCCGTTGACCGAGATTTGCGATATCGCTGCGGTTGCCGATCTGGCCCACGAAAATCACTGCCTGCTCGTGGTGGACAACTGCTTTTGTACCCCGGCCCTGCAAAAGCCGCTCGAACTCGGCGCCGACCTGATCATTCACTCCGCGACCAAGTACCTGGACGGCCAGGGACGGATCGTCGGCGGCGCGGTAATCGGTCCCCAAGACCTCGTCGGCGAGGAACTGTTTGGCGTGATTCGCACCACCGGGTCCTGCATCAGCCCGTTCAATGCCTGGATTGCGTTAAAAGGGCTCGAAACCCTGAGTCTGCGCATGCAGGCGCACTGCCGGCAGGCGCAGTGCTTGGCCGAGTACCTCGAATCCCACCCGCGAGTCGAGCGGGTTTATTATCCCGGGCTCGAATCCCACCCGCAGAGAGCGCTCGCGCTGGCGCAGCAAAGCGGATTCGGGGGTGTCGTGTCGTTCGTCGTCGCGGGCGGTCGGCAAGCGGCCTGGAAAGTCATAGACGAAACCCGGATGCTGTCGATTACCGCCAACCTGGGCGATGTCAAGACGACGATTACGCATCCGGCGACGACGACCCACGGGCGCATCAGCGATGAAATGAAGGTAAGGGCGGGAATTAGCGAGGGTCTTGTGCGTGTCGCGGTCGGGCTGGAAAATATCGACGATGTCATTGCAGATCTGTCGCGGGGGCTGGATGCCTGAACTGTACCGGCAGGTTGAAGCCGCGATTCTGCAGCGTGATCCGCAGCGCAAGTGCGCGCTGACAAACGAGTTGTTCGCATCCTGGCGGGCCGGCCTGCTGCATCGGGACAGCGCTTCCGAAATACTGGCGATAGATGATCCGGGCCGTCCGTCGTCGCCGCGGCTGGTCGATCCCCGGACATTACCGCGTCGCAGCAGCGCAACGCCGCAGGGGCGAGTTCTCTTATTGCACGCCATTGCCCATATCGAGTTTAACGCGATCAACATCGCGCTGGACGCGGTGTACCGGTTTCGCGAGCTACCGCTAGCATTTATCGGCGACTGGCTTTACGTTGCGCAGGACGAGGCTCGACACTTTTCCCTGCTGAACCGCGAACTGCAGAATCGGGGCAGCCATTACGGCTTCAGCGAGGCCCATGCAGGGCTCTGGGAGATGGTTTGCAGGACCCGGTGCAGTGCGTTGCAGCGCATGGCACTGGTGCCGAGAGTCATGGAAGCGCGCGGCCTCGACGTCACGCCCGGTATGATAGCGCGTTTCGAACAGGCTGGAGACGAAACCGCGGCGGCAATTCTCGACGTGATTTTCCGCGACGAGATCGAGCATGTGCGCATCGGCAACCGCTGGTATGAATATCTCTGTCGGCAGCAGGGAGTCGATCCACGGGTGACTTTTGCCGGCCTGGTAAAAACGCACCTGGGAGGGCGCTTGCGCGGACCTTTCAACCGACCGGCCCGCCTCGAGGCTGGCTTTGCCGAGGCCGAGCTCGACGCGCTCGAGGCCAATACCTAGACTCGCGGATCGATCAGGTCGAATCCCTGCTCGGCGGTCCAGCTGAGGTAACTCGGGCCCGGATTCCAGTCGCCGAGGACATAGCGGATTAGCCCGCCTGGATAATCGTGTCGGGCGGGTCGATGGGTGTGACCGTGCACAATCGTATCGACCTCGCTTGCAGCAAAACAGGCCGTGACCGCCGCCGGATTGACATCCATGATCTGCGATGACTTCTGCGCCATGGCGTCGGCGCTATCCCGGCGCAGTCCGGCGGCAATCGATTTTCGTTCCGCGAGTGGTTTGGCGAGAAACTCGGCCTGCCACGCGGGGCCGCGCACGAGCTCGCGAAAAGCCTGGTAGTCATGGTCGTCGGTGCACAGCGTATCGCCGTGGATGAGCAGCACGCGCCGCTCGCCGAGTCGCAGTAACCCGGATTCGTCGAGCAAGCGCAGGCCGATTCGATTGGCAAAGGCCTCGCCGAGCAGGAAGTCGCGGTTACCGGCGAGAAAAAAGGTTTCGACATCGGCACAGCGCCGCTGCAGCGCATCGATCACCGATGCGAGTGCGCCAGGCGGGGTATCGTCCCCCAGCCAGACCTCGAACAAATCGCCGAGGATGTAAAGCTGCTCCGCACCCGCGGCGCGTCGGTCAAGAAATTCGACCAGTGCAGCACAGACCTCGGGCCGCGCCGGATCGACGTGGCAGTCCGAGATGAACAGGATTTCGCCGTGCATATCGGCCCGGACTTACTCGCGGCTGACCCCGGTGATCGTGATGGTTTCGAGCGGAACGTTCTG
>JBFGQE010000229.1:0-4555 GCA_041564355.1 Gammaproteobacteria bacterium
TAAATCGACCTCGCGCGCGGCGTTGACCAGGCCCTCGGCAATGACGTCGCAGCGCATGATGCCGCCGAAGATATTGACCAGAATCGCTTTCAGGTTCTTGTTTTTCAGCATTAGCTTGAAGGCTTCGGTCACCTGCTCGGTGGTCGCACCGCCGCCGACATCGAGGAAGTTGGCCGGCGATGCCCCGTAAAGTTTGATGATATCCATGGTCGCCATCGCGAGCCCGGCGCCATTGACCAGGCAGCCAATGGTGCCGTCCAGGGATATGTAATTCAGTCCGAACTTCGAGGCCTCGAGTTCGTCCGGGTCTTCCTCGTCGAGATCGCGCAATTCCTCGAGCTCGGGGTGGCGGTACATCGCGCTTTCGTCGAAATTCATTTTCGCATCGAGGGCGATCACGCGACCGTCGTTGGTCACGATCAGCGGGTTGATCTCCGCCAGCGATGCGTCCTTGTCCCAGTATGACTGATACAGCGCCTGCATCAGCTTGCCGGCTTCGGGGACCAGGTCGTCGGGAATACCGATCTTGCCCGCAAGCGACTGCGCCTCGGCCTCGGTCAAACCGGTTTTCGGATCGACCGAAACCTTGTGAATCAGCTCAGGAGTTTCCTCGGCGACGGTTTCGATCTCGGTGCCGCCCTCGGAACTGGCCATGACCGTGACCCGCTGCGTCGCACGATCGACGACGAGACCGACGTAGAGCTCGTCCTTGATCGACGCGCCTTCTTCGACCAGCAACCGCTTGACTTCCTTGCCTTGGGGACCGGTCTGGTGCGTGATCAGCGTCATGCCGAGAATCGCGTCGGCGTGCGCGCGCACTTCGTCGATACTCGTAGCGACCTTGACCCCGCCCCCCTTGCCTCGGCCGCCGGCATGAATCTGTGCCTTAACTACCCACTTGTCACCGCCGATCGACTCGGCCGCGGCGACCGCCTCGTCGACCGTGAAACAGGCTTTGCCGTTCGGCACCGCGACTCCGTATTCACGCAGTATGTCCTTACCCTGATACTCGTGTATTTTCATGGTCTGACTCCCCGCCTCGATTATTGGGTATTTCGTATACCAGTTTTATTTCATTGCAAAAAAAACGCGCGGCTCCGGCGCGTTTTCAATGATGCATGCTGGCGCGGTCGCTGTAAACGCCAAATTTACCCGGGTTATGCCGGTTGGCCGGCGATGCGAATGACTTCTTCCTGGGCCGTCTTGTTGAGCAGGCTGACCAGCGCGAACACGGTATTGATCGCCGGCGTCGGCGTGCCGGTTTGCTCACCGAGCTCGACCACGACGCCGAGCATGCCGTCGATCTCGAGCGCCTTGCCGGCCTCGAGATCCTGCAGCATCGAGGTTTTGTGCTTGCCCACTTTTTCCGCGCCGTCGATGCGCTTGTCCAGCGAGACGCGAAAACTCGCGCCGAGTTTTTCCGCGATTTGCTGCGCCTCGGTCATCATCTGCGCGGCCAGCGCGCGAGTTTGCGGGAACTGGCAGATATCCACCAGGGTCGAGTGAGTCAGCGCGCTGATCGGGTTGAAGCTGAGGTTACCCCACAGCTTGAGCCAGATTTCGGAGCGGATATCGGGCAACACGAAGGATTTGAAACCGGCCTCGACAAACGCGTCGCAGATCGCCTTGACCCGATCCGACTCGGAACCGTCGAGCTCACCGACCGGATAGCGATTCCCTTCGATATGCCGAATCACGCCGGGCGCATCGATGGTCGCGGCCGGATATGCGATACAGCCGATGATGCGGTCCGGGTCCACCGCCGCGGCGATGGCGCCGTTCGGGTCGACCGTGCGCACGAGGTTGTCGCGGTAGTCACCGTCGAGCTTCTGGAAATACCACCAGGGGATCCCGTTCTGCAGGGTTACGATCACACCGGTTGCCGACAGCATCGGCATCAGCTTGTCCGCGATCGGCTCGATCTGGTGCGCCTTGACCCCGAGCAGGACCAGGTCCTGGCCGGTGATCTCGCTCATCTCCGTGGTCGCGACCAGGTCGGTGACGATCAGCTCTTCGTCGCCCTCGATGTATTTCAAACCGTTGGTCTGAATCGCGTCGAGATGCGCGCCGCGGGCGATAATCGAGATCTCGTGCCCCGATTGCGCCAGCCTCGCCGCCATCATGCCGCCGATCGCGCCGGCGCCCACCACGCATATTTTCATTCTGATAGCCCCTGAATAAAAATGCTGAAAAGAGCGCGATTCTACGCTGCCACGCGCGCCTGCGTCCACGCTCTGCGTCCAATACTTGGGTAAAAAAAATGCATCCGGGCATACAACGAGTTTATCTCCCCCGACGCGGTGCCCGATTTATCTTTTGCCGGGGTTATGCTAGATTCCGCGCCCTTGTTCACTGCCGCGACCGATACCAATGACAAGCTGGGTACGTTTCTTCCACAAGGACCGGGAATGCCTCGGGACGCTCGATGGCGAGCAAATCAGCCTCTGCGACAACGCCCTGTTCGAAGCGGCGTCACCGACCGGTGAGACGGTTGCGCTGGGCGACGTCGAACTGCTCGCCCCTTACACGCCGAACTCCATTCTCGCCCTGTGGAACAATTTCCACGAGCGCGCCGAGGCCGAAGGGCAGACGCTTCCGGCGACACCTCTGTATTTCATGAAACCGGTAACCAGCGTAATCGGTCCCGGACAGACGATCTACCGACCGCGCGGTCACGCCGGACGCGTTATCTTCGAAGCGGAACTCGGGATCGTGATCGGCAAGACCTGCCGCGACCTCGACGCCGCCGATGCCGACGCGCACATCTTCGGCTACACCTGCGTCAATGACGTTACCGCTATCGAGTTCCTGTTCGAGGACAAGGCCTTCCAGCAATGGACGCGCAGCAAGGGCTTCGACAGCTTTACCCCGCTCGGTCCCTGCATCAACACCGACATCGATCCGGCCGACCTGCGCATCTACGCGATCCAGGGTGGCGCAACGCGCCAGGACTACCCGGTTAGCGACATGATTTTCAGCCCACAGCAAATCGTCGCGATGATATCCAGCTATCAGACGCTGGTGCCCGGCGATCTGATTTGCTGCGGCACCTCGGTCGGCGCGCGCACGATGAAACCGGGCAGCGAAATCGAAATTTCAATTCCCGGAATCGGCTCGCTGGTCAATCCCTTTGCGGATACTCCCGACTAAGCCTCGCGGCGCCATCCCTTCACCGCGTCACGACCAGACATGCTCGACCAGACTTTTACCTTTCGCCTGATCGGCGCGGCAACGCGCGCCGAGCGAATCCGGATTACGGTCGACTGGGTACTCGAACAGTTCGATCGTTTTTACGCCGAATTCCTCGACGTCCCGCAGCGTGCCAAATCCGCTTTCGAGCAAAGGGATCACGTTACCTCGATCTGGCTCAGCCGCCACCGGCTGTCCCTTTACAGTTCCTACATCCATCGCATGGGCGACTACCTGCACGCGGTGTTGCCCGGCATCTCGCTGGACGCCGCGTTCCTGAACCGGCTCGAAGAAGATTTCTGGCACAGGGTCGAGCATCGCTACGAGGCCGACGTCGCCTATGCATTCGTGCATTCTATCCGGCGCATGGTTTACCGGGATGAGTGGAAACCGGTCGAATATTCGTTCGAGGGCAGCGATCACGACAGCGGCAGTTTTCCGCCGGAACTGGTGCGCGTCTACGACCTGGACACCGGGCTGACAGCGCAGCTGATCGAACAACTCCTGTCGATTCCAGGCTTCGACACACCCTGGCTCGACCGCGCCGGCGACGCGGCCCGGGTGACGGCCCGCATCGCGCGCCTGGCGCAGCGGCGCGAAGCCGAAATTCGGCAGATAGAAATGGTCGACGCCGGTTTTTACCGCAACCGCGGCGCCTATCTCGTCGGCAAGCTGCGCTTCGACGACGACAGCCAGGCACCGCTGATCATTGCGCTGTTGAACGGAGAGTCCGGCATTTACTGCGATGCGGTCATTCTCGACGAACACCTCGCGCACAACCTGTTCAGCTCGACGCTGGCCAATTTTCACGTGACCACGCGTTATTACCACGAGCTTAGCGCCTGGCTGCACACGATCATGCCGCACCGGGCGCTCGGCCTGCACTATTCGACGATCGGTTACAACCATGTCGGCAAGGTCGCCGTGGTCAACGAGTTGAAGCAGGAGCTGGCCGCGAGCGGCGGCGTGCTGGACACCGCAATCGGCGAAGCCGGAACGGTCGCGATCGGTTTTGCCGGGCCCGACTCGGCTTACAACCTGAAAGTAATCCGCAACCATCCGACCGCGGGTTACAAGTGGGGCGAGTTCAACGGCATCGAGTCGGTTAAGGGAAAATACAGCCGGGTTCACGAGATTAACCGCACCGGCAGCATGCTCGACAATATCATCTACTTCAATATCGCCCTCGAAAGAAGCATGTTCGCACCGACCCTGCTGGACGAGCTGCTGGTCGAAGCGAGCGACACGGTTTCGCTGCAGGACGAGCACGTCGTTTTCAAGTACCTGATCGTGCAGCCGCGCATGACGCCGCTGCCGATATTCCTGCAACAGGCCGGGGAGCGCGAAATCCGCATCGCGATCGAGA
>JBFGQE010000230.1:0-4540 GCA_041564355.1 Gammaproteobacteria bacterium
CTCGATTGCGTCGCGATGATCCTCGGCCCACTGGGCGACGGCGGCGGAATCCGGCGTTCTGAATTCCGACGGCCACGCTTGCCAGCGGTCCATGCCGGCATCCTGCCGGTAAAAGAACGCCTGCAGGGCTTCGAACAGCGCAAATCGGTACAAGTCTTTCCCGCCGGCCTGTTGGAACTCGCGAAACGCCCTGATCCGCGCCGAGTCGCTATCCCGGAATAAATTCCGGAACGAGCGGTAAAGTTTTTCCAGCACCGCCAGTTTCAGTGCCCAGACCCTGCGGTAATCGATCAACTCGAGGTCGCGCACGGCTTTTAGTTGCGCCTGAAAATCTTTCTCCTCGATCTGCCGTTGCAGGTCGCCGTCGTGGCTGAACTCGTCGATCGCCTCGATATCAAGATAAACCGGGTTGAGGAAATCACGACTCGACGGGCTGTAGGGGCTCGCGTTTTGCGGTAAATGCGGGAACAGCGCATGCAGCGGATTCAGGCCGATCGCGTCGATTCCGAGCGGGGCGAGTTTGTCGATGAGCCCGTGCAGGTCGGTAAAGTCACCGATGCCCCAGTTGCGTCGTGAGCGCAGGCTGTAGAGTTGCAGGCTGATTCCCCAGATCCTGTTGCCCGCTTCGAGTTCCGCGGGCTGATAGCAGGTAGCGGGCGCGACGATAACGATCGACCTCGCCTCGCCGCCGTCGGCGGTAGTCAGTTTCAGGCGGTGGTAACCGGTTTCGCCGAGATCGGGCAGGGTGACTGCGAAACAGAGCAGCCGGCGGCCATCGACAACGGCTTTGCCGACCGCATCCCGCGGGTCCAGGTCCCAGTGGCCAGCTTGAGTCTGTCCCGATTCCAGCTCCAGCGTCCATTCCACCGCGGCCTCGAAGCGTGCCGCCTCCAGCCGGAGCGCCAGGCGGACGGGGGACTCGCCGAGGCGCATCACCAGGACGGGCGCGACGGCGGATTGCCAGTCGCGCGCCTGCAGATTCTCGAGCTGGCGCGAAATATCGGCGTCGTCGCCGACCGCAAGATCCATCGCCGCGAGCAAAGCCTGCTTGACCTCGACCGTGGGCTCGTGGCGCAGGCCGCGGATATCGTGGTAATCCAGCGCGATGCCGCATTCCGTACACAGCGCGTCCAGACCCTGGAAGTCGGTTATCGCCATGAACGAGGTGCCGAATTTTTGCCGCCGGTCGCCCACACGACGATCGAAATCGCGTTTCGCGCCGGCGCGATGTGGAGCGCAGGATCGTTCATATCTGCAGCTCGAATACCTCGACCGACCGAGGCTCGATGACCACCGTGCCCTTGCGCGTGACCTGCGGTAGGTCCTCAGCGGTGGTGAATATGCAGCGCCAGTGAAATTCGGTGCGCGGCAGCACGAATTTCACCGCCGCCGGATCGGCGTTATAAACGATCACCAGCGCCGCTTCTTTTTCGCCGACGAAGCGGGCGTCTCTCGCCGCCATCGCCTCCGCCGCGAGTAGCATGGCGAGAAAATTTTTATCGGTGTCGTGCCAGTCTGCTTCCCGCATGACCTCACCATCGGCCCGCAGCCACTGAATATCGGTGAATCCGCCCGGGTCGAAGCGCTTGCCACCGTGGACGAAGCGATCGCGGTGCAGCAGCGGGTAATCCCGGCGCAGCCTGGTCAGCGAGCGTACGAATTCGAGCATTTCCGCCTCGTCCCCGAGCGCGGACCAGTCCAGCCAGCTTATCTCGTTATCCTGGCAATAGGCGTTATTGTTGCCCTGCTGGCTGCGCCCGAGTTCGTCGCCGGCAAGCAGCATCGGGGTTCCCTGGGCGAGAAACATCGTCGCTAGCAAATTGCGTCGCTGTCGCTTGCGCAGGCGGATAATTGCAGGATCGTCGGCTGGGCCCTCGACCCCATGGTTGCTGCTGAAGTTGGCGCTGTGACCATCCTTGTTGTGCTCGCCGTTGGCTTCGTTGTGTCGCTGGTTATAGCTCACGAGGTCGGCCAGCGTGAACCCGTCGTGGCTGGTGACCAGGTTGATACTCGCCGACGGACGCCTGCCGTTATGTTCGAACAAATCACTGGAACCGTGCAGGCTGCGCGCGAGTTCCGGCAGCGTCCCGGGATCGCCGCGCCAGTATCGGCGAACGCAGTCGCGAAAGCGATCGTTCCACTCGGCCCAGCCGCTGGGGAAAGCACCCAGCTGGTAGCCGCCCGGACCGATGTCCCAGGGTTCGGCGATGAGCTTCACCCGCGACAGCACCGGGTCTTCCTGGATCGCGCGAAAAAAAGCCCCATGGCTATCGAAACCGTGCGCCTCGCGCCCCAGGCTCACCGCGAGGTCGAAACGGAAGCCGTCGACATGCATGTCGTCCACCCAGTGGCGCAGACTGTCGATCACCAGTTGCAATACCTGCGGATGGTTCAGGTTTAGCGTATTGCCGCAGCCGCTATCGTTGATATAGGCGCGCTTGTCCTCGGCCCGCAGCCGGTAGTAACTGAGATTGTCGATACCGCGAAAGCTGAGCGTCGGTCCCAGCTGGCCGCCCTCCGCGGTATGGTTGTAGACCACGTCGAGAATGACTTCCAGGCCCGCTTCGTGCAGGCGCCGCACCATGGCCTTGAACTCGTTGCGATCGCCGCTCGACAGGTAACGCGGTTCGGCGGCGAAGTAGCCGATGCTGTTGTATCCCCAGTAGTTGGTGAAGCCTTTCTTCACCAGGAAGTGGTCGTCGATGAAGGCGTGAATCGGCAGCAGCTCGATCGCGGTGACCCCGAGTGATTGCAGGTAGGCGACGACCGGATCCGATGCCAGCGCGGCAAAGCTGCCACGGCAGCCCGGTTCGATCGCCTGATGCAGTCGCGTCAATCCGCGTACGTGAGCTTCGTAGATTACGGTCTGCGACCAGGGTGTTTGCGGCGGCTGGTCGTCGCGCCAGTCGAAACGTTCATCGACGACGACGCTGCGCGGTACGTATGCGGCGCTGTCCCGGGTATCGTAACTCAGGTCCTGTTCCGGGTCGGTGAGATCGAAGCCGTACACCGAATCGTCCCATTGCAGGCGGCCGCTGATTTGTCGGGCGTAGGGATCGAGCAGAAGCTTGTTCGGGTTGAAGCGATGGCCTTCTTCTGGTCGATAAGGCCCGTAAACGCGATAGCCGTAAACCGTGCCCGGACCGCAGCCGGGCAGGTAGGCGTGCCAGGTCTGCTTGGTAAGCTCGAGCTCGATACGCTGGATTTCGTTGCCGCTATCGGTATCGAAAAGACAAAGTTCGACCTTTTCTGCGTGGGCCGAGAACAGCGCGAAATTGACCCCGTGGCCGTCCCAGTGGGCGCCGGGCGGTTGCGGTGTACCGCGCAGCTTGGTCAGGCTCATGGTGACTGGGAGGGCTGCGTGACGGGCGACACCGGTTCGAGCCGCCAGATCTCTTCGTTGTATTCGCGAATGGTTCGATCGGAAGAAAATCGGCCGCTCGCCGCGGTATTTAGAATACTCATCCGCGTCCATTGGTCGCGGTCGCGAAAGGTCTCGGCCACGCGCCGCTGGGCGGCGACGAAACTGGCGAAATCGGCGGCGGTCATCCACGGATCGTGGGGGTTTAATATGCTATGGATGATCGGATCGAAGATGCCTGGTTCCGACAGGTTGAACCGGCCGTTTTGCAGCACTTCCATGACCTCGCGCAGGTCGTCGTCGGCGGCAACGATGGCAGCGGGATCGTAGTCGGAGCGCGCCAGGGCGACCTGGTCTGCGCTCAAACCACAGAGAAAGAAATTGTCTTCGCCGACCGCCTCGCGGATCTCGATATTCGCGCCGTCGAGGGTGCCGATGGTAACGGCACCGTTGATCATGAACTTCATGTTACCGGTGCCGGAGGCTTCTTTACCCGCGGTCGAGATCTGTTCGGACAGATCGCAACCCGGACAAATGGTTTCCATGGTGCTGACATTGTAGTTGGGCAGGAATACGAGTCGCAGCAGGCCGCGGGTTCTGGGGTCGCCGTTGACCACGTCGGCAACGTTGTTGACCAACTTGACGATCGTTTTCGCCATGAAGTAGCCCGGCGCGGCCTTGCCGCCGATCAGCACGCAGCGGGGGGTCCAGTCGTCGGTATCGCCGCGATGAATTCTCTGCAACAGGTGGATAACATGCAAAACGTTGAGCAACTGCCGCTTGTACTCGTGGATTCGTTTTACCTGCACGTCGAAAATGGCCTCGGCGTCGAGATCGATATCGCAGGCCTCCTTGACCAGTGCGGCGACCTTTAATTTGTTGGCGTGTTTGACCGCCCGCCAGGACTTGCGAAATCCGGCATCCTCGGCCAGCGGCGCCAGTTTGACGAGCTGGTCGAGGTCGGTAACCCAGCCGTTGCCGATGCGGTCGCTGATCAGTTCGGAAAGCCCCGGGTTGCAGGCCTTGAGCCAGCGCCGTTGCGTTACCCCGTTGGTCTTGTTGTTCAGGCGGTTTGGCCAAAGGCTGTGAAAATCGCTGAAAAGGCCCTGTTTCAGCAGGTTCGAATGCAGCTCGGCCACGCCGTTGACCGAGTAACTGCCGACGATGGCGAGATGCGCC
>JBFGQE010000231.1:0-4518 GCA_041564355.1 Gammaproteobacteria bacterium
CCACTTTAGCGGGCGCGAGCCAGTAGTCGGGATTCGGTATTTTCATGCCGAACTTGATACGCTTCTCGCTCCAGCGCGGTAGCAGTACGAAGACGCCGACGAGCAACGCGACCATGCCGAGGTATAGCGCAAAAAAACCGTCGCGGCCGGACCAGGCGTTGGGCACGCCCGCGCCGTCGAAATGGGAGGCCACGACCTGCGGAACCCGGGGATAGTAGTACACGGTTTGCAGGATCGCGATCGCAACCAGGACATAAAAAATCCTTCGGTAGCAGAGCATGTCGATGACGCCCGAGGCAAAAAGCTACTCTAGAATAGCGCCAGTCTGCTGTCCAGCCACGAGCCGTTTGCCAGGTGTTCATCTGTGTTACATTAGCCGTTCACCCGGCAGCGGTCGGTCTGCCCGGCCCTGTCGTGACAAGCAATCAACTGGAAACCCGCATTGACCCTAACCCTGGCGCTTATCTGTTTCATCGTGGGCCTGCTAATCGGTGCGGTCGGAATAGGAGGGGTGCTGCTGGTACCGGCGCTGACTTTCGTCGCCGGCTTGCGCGTGCATGAAGCGGTGCCGGCCTGCATGCTCAGCTTCCTCGCCGCGGGAATAGTCGCCGCGGTAGTCTACGCGCGGCATGGCTCTATTCGCTGGGATATGGCCGCCTGGCTTTGCGCTGGCGCGGTGCCGGCAGCGTTGCTCGGCGCGCTTGCGCTGGCGAGCATCCCGGCCCTGCTGGTGATGAGCCTGGTCGCGCTGTTGATGATCCTCGCCGGCCTCGACGCGTTGCTTAAATCCTGGCGAGGTTTACCCCCGGCCGAGATGGGGCAGGTATTCAACCGATGGCAATTCGTCGCGATCGGATTTGTCACGGGTTTCGGTTCCGCGATAACCGGTACTGGTGGACCTTTGATTCTGGTGCCGATACTGATCTATCTCGGCATGCCGGCGCTCATCGCGGTGGGGCTCAGCCAGGCGCTGCAGGTGCCGATTGCGGGTTTCGCGAGTCTGGGCAACTGGATGACCGGAAACCTGAATATCGAGCTCTCGCTGCTGATTGCCGCGGTCATGGTGCTGGGCGTTTTCGTCGGGGCGACTCTGGTTCACCGGTTACCGACCGAACCGTTGCGCAAGTTGATCGCGTATTTCCTGGTGTTGGTTGGTATCGGTATTTGCGTCCGCCTGGCGCTGACCTACTCCAGTCTGCAGTAACGCTCGGGCGAGCCGCCGAATCGGTGCGCGGTTTTGACCGTTCGCTGCGCGGCAAAAAAAACCCCGCGCGATGGCGGGGTTTCTCGAACAACGTCTAGTTACTCGTAATCGAACGACTTGCTCGTCAATACGGATCGGTCGTCGTCGAGCACGTTTACGGTCCAGGTTCCGGTCCACGAGGGAATTAGCGTTTTACTGGTCCAGACGCGCCAGCGCGGTCCCTTCACTTCGAAGGTTTTCTCGAACATGATTTTGTCATTATAAGACCATTGGTGGGTTACGTTGTGACCCTCCAGGTCATTCAACTCGGTGAAGAACGATATCGAAGAGTAAGAACTGCTATTGATGCTGTCGACCTGTAAAACCGGTTCGCGGTTATCGACACCAATCGTGAACACGGCGCGACTGACCTCGCCGGCCATCGCCGGAAATGCAATCGCCACTGCCGCGGAAACAAGCAGGAAGTGCAATATCGAACGCATGGAGATCTCCTTGAACAAATGTGCCGGGACTATAGCATAAACGTCCGGATTTGCAGTAAACGGGCCCCGTCGCAAGGGCCTACGGCGGGCTATTCTCCCGGCCCTCGCGCAACAGTTTGATCAGCGAGCTAGAGCTGAGCGACAGGGTGCGATGTCGGCGCGTGACCAGGCCGAGTGGCCGGTAGACCTCGAGCCCGCCGAGACGTCGGTCGACCAGGCTGGCGTCAACCATGCTTTGCGGCAGGATGCTCCAGCCGAGGTTGGCCGATACCATGACCTTGATCGTCTCGAGGTAATTGGTTTCGAGAGAAATTTTCAATTGATCCCTGTCCTCGGCGAACAGGTTGTTAATTATCTTGCGGGTGAACGTGCCGGTCGATGGCAGAATCGCCGCGTGCTCGAGCAGATCGTGCGCGACCAGTGTCTCCGCCTGCGCCAGCGGATGGTCCGGCGCCAGTACGACCACCATTCGATCGATCCAGACCGGTTCGCAATCCAGTTTGTCGTCCGGGTTCTCGGGAAGCGTTACGATCGCGAGTTCCAGTTCGTTGTTCGCGATTGCCGCGCAGGCATCCTCGGAATCCATGAAATGCAGGTCGAGATCGACCTGGGGATAACGAATCTTGAACTGGCGCAGGACCTGCGGCAGTCGATGCAGGCCGATATGATGGCTGGTGCCGAGACTCAGGCTGCCGCTGGGCGTGTCCTGCTGGCGGCCGAGGCTGGTCCGAAAGGTTTCCAGCTCGAGCAGAATGCGCTCCGCGTGGGGCTTGAATGCGCTACCGTTCGGCGTCAGGATACTGCGTTTACCGATGCGATCGAACAGGCTGGTGTTGACACCCTGTTCCAGCTGGCGGATGCGCTTGCTGACCGCGGGCTGGGTAATATGCAGTTTTTCCGCGGCCAGTGAAAACGACTCGAGTTCGGCCACGGCGAGAAACGCGTTGATTTGCGCGATTTGCATATATATTCCTGTTTGGAATTAAAATAATGAAAAATATGAATTAGAGTTATTCTATGCGCAGGCGTAGAATTTCACAAGTTTGAACGGTTGAGCAAAATGGCTGGTAAAACCTTATACGACAAGATCTGGGATCTGCACCAGGTGCGCTGCGACGCGGACGGCACGGCGTTGCTTTATATCGACCGCCATCTGGTGCACGAGGTGACTTCGCCTCAGGCCTTCGAAGGTCTCGAACTCGCGGGTCGGTCATTGTGGCGCAAGCAATCGATCCTCGCGGTGCCGGACCATAACATTCCGACGATCGGTCTGGAGCAGGGTATCACCGACCCGGTGGCGCGCCTGCAGGTCGAAACCCTCGACCGCAATTGCGACAAGCACGCGCTGACCGAATTCAAGATGGGCGACGCGCGCCAGGGCATCGTGCACGTGATCGGACCGGAGCAGGGCGCGACGCTTCCCGGAATGACCGTGGTTTGCGGCGATTCCCACACGTCGACGCATGGAGCCTTCGCCGCACTCGCATTCGGTATCGGGACCTCCGAGGTCGAACACGTCATGGCGACCCAGTGCCTGATTCAAAAGAAAATGAAAAATATGCTGGTCCGCGTCGATGGACGGGTCGCCGAAGGCATTACCGCGAAGGATATCGTCCTGCATATCATCGGCGTGATCGGTACCGCGGGTGGAACCGGGCACACCATCGAATTTGCCGGTGACGCGATCTCGAACCTGTCGATGGAGGGGCGCATGACCGTGTGCAACATGACCATCGAGGCCGGCGCTCGCGCGGGTCTGATTGCCTGCGATCAGACCACGCTGGACTACATCGAGGGACGCCCGTTCGCGCCAAGCGGAGTGCACTGGGAGCAGGCCGTCGATTTTTGGAGCGACCTGCATTCGGACGCGGACGCGGTATTCGATCGCGAAGTCGTGATCGACGCGGTCGATATCGCGCCGCAGGTCACCTGGGGCACGTCGCCGGAAATGGTCTGCAGCGTCAATGCGCGGATCCCGGACCCGGCCCGCGAAGCAGATCCGGTCAAGGCGGGAGGCATGCGCAAGGCGCTGGATTACATGGGGCTCGAGGCCGATATCCCGTTCGATCAGATCAACCTCGACAAGGTGTTTATCGGCTCCTGTACCAATTCGCGGATCGAGGATCTACGCGCTGCGGCGCGCGTGGTCGAGGGCCGCAGGGTTGCCGACAATATCAAGCTCGCGATGGTCGTGCCCGGATCGCGCCTGGTCAAGCAGCAGGCCGAAGCAGAGGGGCTGGACCGGGTCTTCATCGAGGCTGGTTTCGAGTGGCGTGAGCCCGGCTGCTCGATGTGCCTCGGCATGAACGCCGATCGACTCGAACCGGGCGAACGCTGCGCATCGACTTCGAACCGGAATTTCGAGGGCCGCCAGGGACAGGGCGGGCGCACCCACCTGGTATCACCGGCGATGGCCGCGGCCGCCGCGGTCGAGGGCCACTTCGTCGACGTGCGTCGGCTGGGAAACTGAGCATGCAGAAATTCGAAACCTTCAGTGGCATCGTCGCCGCGATCGATCGACCCAACATCGATACCGACGCGATAATCCCCAAGCAGTACCTGAAATCGATCAAGCGCTCCGGCTTCGGTGTCAACCTGTTCGACGACTGGCGCTACCTCGATCCGGGCGAGCCGGGCGAGGACAACAGCAAACGTCGCCTGAATCCGGATTTCGTACTCAACCGCGCGCCTTACGACCGCGCGCAAATCCTGCTCGCGCGGGAAAACTTCGCCTGTGGCTCGTCGCGTGAGCATGCGGTCTGGGCGCTGCTCGACTTCGGTATCAGGGTGGTTATCGCGCCGAGTTTTGCCGATATTTTTTACAATAACTCG
>JBFGQE010000232.1:0-4501 GCA_041564355.1 Gammaproteobacteria bacterium
GCGTGGGCGTCAGGCAGCGGTAGTTGCTCGTTATCGTCGGCCGCCGGGAACGCCCGAATCTGCAGCGCGGTCCGGGTTTTGCCGGGATTGAAACAATTGAAATGCACGCTGCTACCGTCATATTCGCTGGCGAGCAACCGCGCCATTGCCGCGAGGCCCTGTTTGCTCACCTGGTAGGCATCCCAGTAAGCGCCGGGCCTGTCGTCGATCATGAACAACACGGAAGCATGCGAAGCACGACCCAATAGCGGCAGGCAGGCGCGCGTCAGCAGGTACGGCGCGTGCAGGTTAACCTGGTGCACCCGGTACCAGGTCTCCACGTCGCTCTGCGCGAACACGGTCGGCGCGCCGAGCGACGCGGCGCAGTGCACGATGCCGTCCAGATGGCCGAGCTGTTGCTCGATGTTGGTCGCCAGCTCGGCATAATCCTGTTCGCTCGCGCCTTCCAGGTTCATCGGGTAAATTGCCGGCGTCGGGTGACCGGCTTGCTCGAT
Source organism: Gammaproteobacteria bacterium (assembly GCA_041564355.1). Taxonomy (GTDB): domain Bacteria; phylum Pseudomonadota; class Gammaproteobacteria. The sequence continues at coordinate 495 of JBFGQE010000232.1, forward strand.
CTGGTCGTACAGCGCCTCGACCAGACGTAGATTGCGCGCGAGTAAAATCACGCTGGCGCCATGCGCTGCCAGCGCCAGCGATACCATCTTGCCAAAGCCCCCGGTGGCGCCGGTGACGAGGATCGCCCGGTCGGCGAGCAGGTCGGCAGCAGGTTTGAAATCGGTCGGCGCTTTCTTCACGTTGTAATTACCCACGGGTGTCGCAGTAAATCCACGGGATGCTCGATGAAGCCGTCGGCGCCCCAGTCGCGGAAATCCGCCGCCGGATCGATATAGCCCCACTCGGCCACCAGGGTCTTCATCCCGGCCGCGTTACCGGCCAGGACATCGCGTTCATCATCGCCGACGTAAACGCAATCGCCGGTGTCGACCCCGACACGTTCCGCGGCGACCCGCAATGGCATCGGGTCCGGTTTGCGCCGGGGCAGCGTATCGCCGCCGATCACGACCGCGGCGCGCTTCGCGAGTCCGAGTTGTTCGAGTAAAGGATGCGTCAGCCATTCCGGTTTGTTGGTCACGATACCCCAGGCGATGCCGCGATTTTCGAGTTCGGCAAGAACGATTTCGAAGCCGTCGAACAGCCTCGAACCGTCGGCCACGATTGCCCGGTAATGCTGCAGGAAGCGTTGCCGCAACGGCTCGATCTGATCCTCGTTGACCTTGTCGGCGAAGCCAAGGCGGGTGAGCACGAGGCCGCCCTGCGAAACATAGGGCCGGATCGCCTCCAGCGGCAGCGGTTCGTGATTTTCTTCGGCGAGCAGGTTGTTCAACGCGCCGCCCATGTCCGGCGCGGTGTCGATCAGCGTGCCGTCGAGATCGAGCAACACGGCTTTAATCATCGGCGCCAGCGGTCAGCAGATAGTTGACCTTGATATCCCGTCCGAGAGAATAGCGCCGCGTCAGCGGGTTGTACTGCATCCCGGTGATATCAAGTGGTCGCAACCTGGCTGCGCGAAGCGCGGCAACCAGTTCAGAAGGCCTGATGAACTTGCGGTACTCATGGGTGCCTCGAGGCAGTATCCCGAGCAGGTACTCTGCGCCGATGATTGCCAGCGCAAACGCCCGCGGATTGCGATTTATCGTCGACAATACCAGGCGTCCTTCCGGAGCAAGCAACTTAGCCGCGGCGGAGATGACCGAAGCCGGGTCGGGCACGTGTTCGAGCATTTCCAGGCAAGTAACGATATCGTATCGCGCGGATTTCCGCGCGGCGAATTCCTCGGCGGTAGCCTGCTCGTAGGCGACGGCGAGGCCCGATTCATGCAGGTGCAGTTCTGCGACCTGCAGCGATTTTTCGGCCATGTCGATACCGGTAACGTCGGCCCCGCGAGACGCCAGCGCCTCGGCCAGGATGCCGCCCCCGCAGCCGATATCGAGTACGCTTTTGCCGGCCAGCCCGCCAGCCTGCCGCTCGATGTAATCCACGCGCAGCGGATTGATCTGGTGCAGCGGTCCGAATTCGCCTTGCGGATCCCACCAGCGGTTTGCGATAGCCTGAAATTTTTCGATTTCGACCGGGTCGACATTGAGGGGCTGCGACATGTTTCAGTTCCGAATGCGTTGCGCCCAGGCGGCCGCGGTTGCGAGCACCTCGGCCGGGTCGAGGTGACAGAATTCAAAGTCCTGCAACTGCGCGACACCGTCTATCCAGACGTGTGAGACCTGCCTGCTGTTAGCCGCGTAGACGATCTGCGAGACCGGGTCGTAGAGTGGTTGAGTATTGATTGCGGACAGGTCGATTGCAACCAGGTCGGCGCATTTGCCCACCTCGATGCTGCCGATTCGGTCCGCCAGCCCGAGCGCGCGGGCGCCGTTAATCGTTGCCATTTCGATTGCCTGGCGCGCGTTGCATACCGCTGCGTCACCGGCACTGCCCTTGGCCAGCAGCGTTGCGCTGCGCATTTCGCCGAGCAGGTCGAGGTCGTTATTGCTTGCCGCGCCGTCGGTGCCGAGACAGACGTTGACCCCGGCGTCGATCAGGGCGGGGACCGGGCAGGTGCCGCTGGCCAGTTTTTGATTCGATTCGGGGCAGTGCACCACACTGACGCCGACCTCGGCAATGCGTTCGATCTCGAAATCGTCGAGTTCGGTCATGTGCACCGCGATCAGGTTGGGATTCAGCAGGTTCAGCTGGTCGAGCCGCTGCAGTGGTCGCAATCCGGTTTTCTGCAGGGCTTCGGCGACCTCGCTCGCGGTTTCGTGGACGTGCATGTGCACCGGTATATCGAGTTCGTTGCTGTACATCGCGATCTTTTCCAACGGACCGTCCGATACCGTGTACGGTGCATGGGGCGCAAGCGCGCTCTCGACAAGCCCCAGTTCGCGAATTTCGTCGTGCACCGCGAGCGCCTTGTGCAGGTACTCCTCGGCATCCTGCGCCCAGACGCTGGGGAAGTCGAGAACGATCAGACCGACGACGCTGCGCAGGCCGATTTGCTGCGCCGTGCGCGCAACCTCGTCGGGATAAAAATACATATCGCTCATGCAGGTGGTGCCGGAGCGAATCATTTCCGCCGCGGCAAGCCTGAAACCGTCCGCAACGAAGTGCTTGTCGATCCACTTTGCCTCGGCCGGCCAGATATGCTCGCCGAGCCATTGCATCAACGGCAAATCATCGCCGATGCCGCGAAACAGGCTCATCGCCGCGTGCGTATGTGCATTGACCAGCCCGGGCAGCAGTGCGCAATGCGGTAGATTTACGATCTCGGCCTGGTCGTAGCACGGAAGTTCGGCGATTTCCTCCTGCGCGATCAGCGCGGCGATCGAGTTGTTCTCGAGCAGCACCGCGAATCCGGGCAATACTTCGAAGTCCGGATTGACGGTTATCGTCCAGTCTGGTTGCAGGATCTGGTAGCGGGTCGTCATAGCGAAACCTTACAAGATTTACCCATGCCTGCAAACGAATAATGCACCCGGCGATGCCCGGCGATCGAGATTCGGGGGAAAAACGGTTAAAAAGGCCTAAATCCGCCTCAAATCGCGCTAGCGAGGCTTTTTTAAGGTTAGTGTTGACCCTTGGGTTTGTGATAAAATGGCGCAGATCCAAAATAAATCATCCCTGCGTCATTTCATTCGATTGAGCAACATCTTTTATGGCTGATATCGCCAAGGAAGTTTTCCCGGTAAATCTAGAAGACGAGATGCGTCAGTCGTATCTCGAGTACGCGATGAGCGTAATCGTGGGTCGTGCCCTGCCGGATGTGCGCGATGGCCTCAAACCGGTACATCGCCGGGTGCTCTACGCGATGAACGAACTGGGCAATGATTTCAACAAGCCCTACAAGAAATCGGCCCGCGTGGTGGGCGACGTGATCGGTAAATATCATCCGCACGGCGACACCGCGGTGTACGACACGATCGTGCGCATGGCGCAACCTTTCGCGATGCGTCACATGCTGGTCGACGGGCAGGGCAACTTCGGCTCGGTAGACGGCGATTCACCGGCGGCGATGCGCTATACCGAGGTGCGCATGTCGAAGATCGCGCACGAACTGCTCGCCGATCTCGACAAGGAGACCGTCGACTACCTGCCCAATTACGACGAATCCGAGCACGAGCCAGTCGTGCTGCCAACGAAAGTGCCGAACCTGCTGATCAACGGCTCGTCCGGTATCGCGGTGGGCATGGCGACCAATATTCCGCCGCACAACCTTGGCGAAGTGGTTGACGCCTGCATTTGCCTCGTCGACAACCCCGACACGGACATCGAGGCCCTGATGCAGAATATCCCGGGTCCGGACTTTCCGACCGCGGGCTTTATCAACGGCGCGCGCGGAATTCGCGAAGCTTATCGCACCGGCAAGGGCAAGATTTACCTGCGCGCGCGCACGCATTACGAAGAAGACAAGTCGGGCCGGCAAAGCATTATCGTCACAGAGCTGCCTTACCAGGTCAACAAGGCGCGCCTACTGGAAAAAATCGCCGAGCTGGTCAAGGAAAAGCGGATCGATGGCATTACCGGACTGCGCGACGAATCCGACAAGGACGGTATGCGCATGGTGATCGAA
>JBFGQE010000233.1:0-4490 GCA_041564355.1 Gammaproteobacteria bacterium
CGGCCCCGGCATCGGCTGGTTCGAAATCGACGTGCTCGGCTTCAACCAGCAGTTCCTGTCCGTGCTCGCGCTGATCGGCTCGGTGCTGACGCTGATCGGCATGATCGTGCTGCGCCCGTTCATGGCGCGGCGCACGATCGTATTCGTGATCGTAGTATTGACCATTGCCGGCGGTATTCTGTCGTTGCCGAATATTGGTCTTTATTACGGCCTGCACGAGTGGACCGCGCCGCGCACCGGCGGCGTGGTCGACGCGCATTTCATCGCGCTGATCGATACCGCGATCGAATCGCCACTGGCACAGATCGCGATGATCCCGATGCTGGCCTGGATCGCGCAAAACGCCCCGTCCCACCTGAAGGCTACGTTCTTCGCGGTGATGGCATCTTTCACCAACCTGGCGCTGTCGGCGGCAAGTCTCGGCACGCGCTACATGAACGAGATCTACATCGTCACGCGCGAGGTCCGCGACCGCGTGACCGACGCGATCACCACCGCGGCCGACTACAGCGAGCTGGGCTGGCTGCTGATCAGCGTTACGCTGATCGGCGTCGCGGCGCCGCTGCTGGCGGTGTTCATCGTGCAGCACTCTCGCTTTCGCAGCAGCCAGTAGCTGCTTTATACTGGGGCGATTCATGCCGGAGGGTCGCCTGATGAAGCGTACCATAATCGCAATCTTGCTCTGCCTGGCCAGCGCGCCCGCGCTGGCGCATCATCCGCTCGCCGGCGCGCCGCTGGAAACCTTCACCCACGGCCTGCTGTCCGGCGTCGGCCACCCGCTGCTCGGCTTCGACCATTTGTTTTTCGTCGCGCTGGCCGGCATTGCCGCGGCGCTGACGCGTTTCCCGTTGCGCGCGCCGCTGGCCTACCTCGGCGCGATGCTTGGCGGCTGCCTGCTGACCTCGCTGTGGCAGGCGATTCCGCTCGCCGAGTGGATGGTTGCGTTCTCGCTGCTTGCGCTCGGTACGATGCTGTTGCGCGGACGCGGTTTCGGCACCCCCGCCCTGCTGTCGATCTTTGCCCTGTTCGGATTGTTTCACGGCAGCGCGTTCGGTGGCACGCTGGCGGCGCAGGAAGCGGGTTTCGGTATCGCGGTGCTAACGGGTTACCTCGCGGGTCTCGCGCTGACGCAGTATGCGATCGCGCTCGCGGCCGGCAGGGTTTACATCACGCTGTGCAGCGCACGGGACCCCGCGGCGATCCAGCCGCGTCTCGCCGGCGCGATGGTCGCCGGCGTCGGTCTTTATCTCGTGCTCGAGCGGGTCGAGGGCGCGCTGCTCGGCGCGCTGGTCTAAACGGACTGGTTCCGCTTCAGTTGCACGGGTTGACCGTGCGGAGTCGAGCGGTAAGCTTCTTCCCAGTCGCCGCGCATCCTTTGCATCGCTTCGCGATCGATCCCGCCGTGCTCCGCGACCAGTTCTTCCAGCGCGGCGAGTACACAGCGGTAATAAGTCTCCTGCGTGTCGGCGGCGTGGTCGGCCTCTGCCCGGCGCAATGTGCGCCCGAGCGCGTCCGACCATTCGCTGGCGCCAAACAGTCCAATTTGCACGAGACTGTCGGCAATCCCCAGCGCCTCGGCCTGCCAGGGTTCGTCGAAGGCGGGTTCGCCGTCCTTGTCGGCGAGTGGTTTCAAATCGGCATTTTTATGGTTGGTCACGCTTCTTCCTCGAGCAGGTAATCCTGCCACAGATCAAGATAAACTTTGTCGGGGCTATCCGCAGCCTCGGGCCAGAGGTCCGACGCGGCAAACACGACGCTGTAAAGGTGGTGGTGCGTCTCGACACCGGTCGCCGACAGGTCGGGATAAACATGTGCGCCGTGGTGCGCGTGCACGCTGCCGATACGGTCGCGCGCGTACTGCGGCAACCGGGTATGCCCGGCGTGCCCGTGTTTCACGGTGCGCACGCGCTGCCCGGGCGCAAACCTCGGCGGCGCGTCGATCTCGGCATCGAAGCGGCGCGCATTATCGTGGTCTGCCCGCAACACCTCCGCCAGCGACATTACGCGCGCGGAATTGTCGGAGTTGTCAGCCTCATGCAGCGACTGACCGGCCTCGACTTCTTCCAGCGAAATCCAGCCGGCCTCGATGTAGGTGGCAAAATCGGTTTGCGCCCAGGAATCGAAATAGGGTCGCGCGAGGTAGTCGACCGGCATGATCAACTCACGGCAGTGCCGCCACCAGTCGATGGTAATGCCCGGCGTGCGCGCGCATTGCGCGATGCCCCATTCTCGCCCCTCCCAGTCCGCATGAAACGGGCTTTCGTCTTCGTCGACGTCAATCGGGCCGTAGCCCTGCTTGCCGCCGAGATCGTGGATGCCGTCCATCAGACAATTCCCCCGGGAGACAGGTCGCGCTGCGTCCCGATCATCGAGTTGCGCGTGACCAGCGCGGCCAATTCGGCTTCGTCCAGATCTTCCGTGCCAGGCGGACGCTGCGGCAACACCAGGTAGCGCAATTCGGCGGTGCTGTCCCAGACGCGCACCTCGACCCCGTCCTCGAGTTCGACACCAAACTCGGCAAGAACGCCGCGCGGATCGCGCACCGCTCGGGAGCGGTAGGCCGCGGCCTTGTACCAGGCCGGGGCGATACCCAGAATGCCAAATGGGTAACAGGAACACAGCGTGCAGACGACGAGGTTGTGCACCGTCGTGGTGTTTTCGACTACCTTCAAATGCGCGGTGGCCTTGCCGAGGAAACCAAGCTCGTCGATCGCGGCCGGCGCGTCCTGCAGCAGGCGCTGTTTGTATTCGGGATCCAGCCAGGCTCGTGCGACCACCTGCGCGCCGCGTTTCGGTCCGATGTGCTCCGTATAAGCCTCGATCCAAGCATCGATGGTTTGCGGGTCGACCAGCCCCTTGTCGACCAGCAGGGTCTCCAGCGCCTTGACGCGCAGCGCCGGCTCGGACGGCAGGTGGCTGTGCAGCTGCTGGTGGATATGCGCTACTTTTTCGGCGTCGAAATCGGTCATGTCGATTAACCGGCAGGCAAAAACGCAAGTGTACTGAATCCGGCGAGTTTAACCAATCACTCCCCTGGGTCCGGATTATTTCAATTAACGCGCGAACCCGGTCCGCTATATCCGCTACACTCGCGCTTTAGCCTCCAGTCCTGGACTGATTCATGTTAACCGAGATCCGTCGACCCACCTCGTTCGACGTGGCCAAGCTGCTGTTCGTCGGCGCGGTCTGGGGCGGCGCATTCCTGTTCGTGACCCTCGCGCTGGAGGATTTCGGGCCGATCAGCATCGCCACCTGGCGCGTGTCGCTCGGCGCGGCGTTGCTGCTCATGATCGCGATCGTCATCAGGCAGCGCTTTCCGCGCGGCTGGCGCAACTGGCGCTTTATTTTCATCGTCGGCTGCCTCAACAGCGCGATTCCGTTCTTCCTGATCAGTTGGGGACAGCAATCCATCAGCAGCGCCGAATCCGCGCTGCTGGTCGCGATGGGCACCTTCGTCTCGCTGCTGCTGTCGCATTACACCAGCCACGACGAGCGCATCAACCGCGAACGCGTGATCGGCGTCGGCGTCGGTTTCGTCGGCGTGATGGTGCTCGTCTTCTGGGACCTGATCGAATCGGGCACCGGAAACCTGCCGGGGCAGATCGCGGTGATGATCGCCGGCTGCAGCTACGCGGTGTCGTCGGTGGTGTCGCGTCGCCTGACCCACCTGCCGATGATATCGACCTCGGCGGTCACGATGGCGAGCGCGTGCCTGTACATGATCCCGCTGGCCTTCCTGCTGGAAGATCCGCTGCCCGCCGACGTCGGCGTCAAATCGATCGTCGCGCTGATCTATCTCGGCGTCATCGCGACCGCGCTCGCGTTTACCGTGCGCTTTTTCATCATCCGCGCCAACGGCGCGGTGTTCATGTCGCAGGTAGGCTACCTGGTGCCGCTGTTCGGCGTGATCTGGAGCGGGCTTTACTTCGCCGACGCGATCAATCTGCAAACCCTGGTATCGCTGACGTTGATCATGATCGGAATCCTGATCACGCGCAAAGGCAGCTAGGTCCGAAACTAAGTCAGAGGTAAGGTTCCCGCAAAGACGCAAAGGACGCGAAGGACGCGAAGGAGGATACGCCGAAAACTCTTATCCAGTGGCGATTTTAATCCCTCAAACGAGGTGTTCCCATCAACCCAACCCTGTCGTTCTTTGCGTTCTTTGCGCGCTTTGCGGGAAACCCATTCGAACCGACCTGTACCAGGGTGAAAACAGTCGCAACAAGCATCGAAGGGAAGTCAGGGTTAGAGCTCCCGCAAAGGCGCCAGGGACGTAAAGGTTGGGCCGGTGGTTAAGCCCGATTCGGGCGGATCGGAATCACCGGTAGATTAAGGTTTACCACTCCTGTTCGTCCGCGTTCTTTGCGTTCTTAGCGTGCTTGGCGGGAAAGCATATCGAATCAGCCCGGAGCACAGAAAAGGATTCAAACTTGCCATGCGGTGAATGGTTATTGCTTGAGAAAGCGGGCGTGGTAGTCGAAGTGGTCTTC
>JBFGQE010000234.1:0-4484 GCA_041564355.1 Gammaproteobacteria bacterium
CCAACATCGAGCAACAGCTCGGCCATCTGGACGGCATCGTGCACTGCGCCGCGTCGCTCGGCGCACCGACCGTGTTCGCGCAGAGCGACGTGGAGACCTGGTACCGGGTGCACCAGGTTAACCTGCACGCGCCGTACCTGCTGACGCGCGCCTGCCTGCCGCTATTGGGTCGTGCGGCGCATGCTTCCGTGTTGTTCATGCTCGACGACAGGCCCGGCGCTTACTGGGATGCCTATCAGGTGAGCAAACAGGGCCTCGCGGCAATGGCGCGGTTGCTCGCCAGCGAATACGACGGTAGCAGCGTGCATTTCAATTGTTTCAATCCCGGCAAAACCCGGACCGCGCTGCAGATTCGGGCGTTCCCGGCGGCCGACGATAACGAGCAACTACCGCTGCCTGACGCCCACGCCAATACCTTTCTATATTTGATGAGCGACCAGTCTGTGGAAAATGGCGAGGTTTTCACCGCCTGAGACAAATCACGCATGCAGCCGGCTGTGCCTAGCGATATTCGAAATAAAACTCGGTTTTATCGAGACAGCGACGCAGCGCGAGCAGGCAGCCCTCGTCGGCTTTGAGGGACCATTTGCCGTTGGTCCGAAGCTGGAATGCGTAATCCTCGCGACGCAGGTGAAACACGACGGGCAACGCATCGACCGCGCAATGACTATCGAGCACGTCGATGATCGAGTCGATCTCCTGTTCGCCATGACCGTTCAGCTGTATATGCAGCGCGCGCGCATGTTCGGCGCGATAATCGTCCAGTAATTGCACGGCATTGGCGCGCATTCTGATACCGTTGTTGAAGTCGTCGTAAGCGATACCGCCGGTAACGACCCAGACCAGGTCTTTTTGCACGATTGACTCGATCCGGGTCAACAGTTCCGGGACCACGCGCACATCGACACGACCGCTTTGGTCGTCCAGCGTAACAAAGGCTTCACGACCCTTGAAGCTGTTGCGCATCCTGATATCGACCACCAGTCCACAGACCACGGCGTCCTGTTCCTTTTGCCGAAAGCGCTCCGCGCCGGCGCCATGATCGAGCTTCTCCAGCCACTGGCCGAGCGAGGCTGGCGCGATCTGCCTGATCTCGTTGTCGAACAATGCCAGCGGATGGCCCGTCAGAAACAGCCCCAGCGCCTCGCGCTCCGCCATCAGGCGGTGCTTTTCGTCCCAGGCCTGGCAATCGGGCAACGAGTGCGCCTTTTCTTCCGGCGTGAAACTCTCGAACATGTCGCTGATACCGGCATCTATATTGTTCTGCTGTTGTTCGGCCGATTGCAGCGCGTAATCCAGATGCGCCATCAGCGCCGCCCGGTTCGGGCTGAAACAATCCATCGCGCCGCCCTTGATCAGCGCTTCCATGACCTTGCGATTGACCTTCGACGAATCCACGCGCTGGCAGAAATCATCGAGCGAACGATAGGCCTCGGATTCCCGCCCGGCGATGACGCTCTCGATCGCACCTCGCCCAACGCCCTTGATCGCACCCAGGCCGTAAAATATGACTCGCTCGTGATCGGCGCTGAATGAATACAGCGAGCGATTCACATCGGGTGGCCTGATATCCAGATCCATGCTGCGACATTCGTCGATCAGCGTGACCACCTTGTCCGTGTTGTCCATATCGGCGGACAATACCGCGGCCATGAACTCGGCCGGAAAATGAGCCTTCAGCCACGCGGTCTGGTAAGACACCAGCGCATAGCCGGCCGAGTGCGACTTGTTGAAACCGTAACCGGCAAACTTCTCCATCAGGTCGAATATATAAGTTGCGGTTTTCGCGTCGACCTGGTTGGCCACCGCGCCATCGGTAAAGATCGCGCGTTGTTTTTCCATTTCCTCGGGTTTCTTCTTGCCCATCGCACGGCGCAACATGTCGGCGCCGCCGAGCGTGTAACCGGCCAGTACCTGCGCGATCTGCATGACCTGTTCCTGGTAGAGGATGACCCCGTAAGTGGGTTTGAGGATGGCCTCGAGCGCCGGGTGCGGGTACTCGACGCGCGAGCGGCCGTGCTTGCGATCGATGAAATCGTCGACCATGCCCGATTGCAGCGGTCCGGGCCTGAACAGCGCGACCAGCGCGATAATGTCCTCGAAACTATCCGGCTGCAGGCGTCGAATCAGGTCTTTCATGCCGCGTGATTCGAGCTGGAACACCGCGGTGGTCTGGTAAGCCCGCAGCAGCTTGAACGTCGCCGTATCGTCCAGCGGGATGCGCTCGATTTCCAGCCTGTCGTCGGGGTTACGCGCATTAATGGCACGCACCGCCCAGTCGATGATGGTCAGCGTGCGCAAACCGAGAAAATCGAACTTGACCAGCCCGATCGCCTCGACATCGTCCTTGTCGAACTGGGACACCAGGCCGCCACCGCCCGGCTCGCAGTACAGCGGCGTGAAATCGGTCAGGTCGCTCGGTGAAATCACCACGCCTCCGGCGTGTTTACCGACGTTTCGCGTCAGGCCCTCCAGCGAGCGCGCCATGTCGATCAGCATGGTGACCTCTTCTTCCTGCTGGTAAAGCTCGCGCAAGGCTTCCTCCTGTTCCAGCGCCTTGTCCAGGGTCATGCCGATTTCGAACGGAACCAGCTTGGCGATGCGATCGACGAACCCGTAGGGATGCGACATCACCCGGCCAACGTCGCGGATAACCGCCTTGGCCGCCATGCTGCCGTAGGTGATGATCTGCGATACCTGGTTGCGCCCGTAAAGCCCTGCCACGTAATCGATGACCTCGTCGCGCCGGTCCATGCAGAAATCGATATCGAAGTCCGGCATGGAGACGCGTTCGGGATTGAGAAAGCGTTCGAACAGCAGTTCGTAGGCAAGCGGATCGAGATCGGTAATGCGCAACGCGTAGGCGACCAGCGAACCGGCTCCGGAACCGCGGCCGGGACCGACCGGGATCGAATGTTCACGGGCCCAGGCGATGAAGTCCATGACGATCAGGAAGTATCCGGGAAAGCCCATTTCGATGATCACGTCGAGCTCGGTCTTCAGGCGCTCGGTGTAAGCGTCGCGATCCAGCGTCTCGCCCGGGCTCAGCTGCTGCTCGAGAAACTCGAGGCGCTGCTCGAGCCCACGCTCCGATACGTGGCGAAAATAACTGTCAGTCGTGTGCTCCGCCGGCACCGGGTACTCCGGCAAACACGCCTGCCCAAGCTCCAGCTTGAGGTTGCAGGCGGTGGCGATCGCCACCGTGTTTTCGATTGCGCTCGGGATATCGGCGAACAGTTCGACCATTTCCTCGGCCGACCGCAGGTACTGCTGCGGGGTGTAAAGTTTCGGTCGGCGCTCGTCCTCGAGCGTGTAACCGGTGCAAATGCAGACGCGTGCCTCGTGCGCATCGAAGTCGTCGGCGTCGAGGAAGCGCACGTCGTTGGTTGCCACCAGCGGTACCTGTAATGTCCCGGCCCAGTCGACCGCCTGCGCGATGTAGGCTTCCTCGTGAGCGCGCCCGGTACGCTGCAATTCGAGGAAAAAGCGGTTTGCGAATATTTCGCGCCACTCGTGCAGCCAGGATTCGGCCAGTTCCACATTCTGCATTTTCAGCGCGATTCCGATATCACCGTCGAGACAGGCCGATAGCGCGATCAATCCGTCGCTGGCCTCGCGCAGCCAGTCGATGTCGATGGTCGGGCGATCGGCGGACTGGCAGTCCAGGTAGGCGCGACTGACCAGGCGCTTCAGGTTCAAATATCCCGTATCGTCCTGGCACAGCAGGACCAGGCGGCTGATCGGTTCGTTGCGCCCGGGGTGACGCACCCAGACATCGGCTCCGAATATCGGCTTGATACCGGCCGACGTAGCGGCGCGAAAATGCTTGACCAGCGCAAACATATTGGCCAGGTCGGTCAGCGCCACCGCGCCCATGCCGCGCTCGCGCAGCTGTTCCATCAGCGGCTTCAGCCGGAGCGTACTGTCCTGCAGCGAATACTCGCTGTGCAAGTGCAGGTGGACGAAGCGGCCGCTCATCGGAGCAGGTCCCTGACCGGGGCGAAACTGCGCCGGTGCACCGGCGACACGCCGTGCTCGCGCAGCAATTGACGATGTAGCGCGGTCGGATAACCCTTGTGCCGTGCAAACTGGTACTCGGGATAAAGCCGGTCGAGTTCGAGCATTTGCCGGTCACGGTACTGCTTGGCAAGAATCGAGGCGGCGGAGATACACGGTTCGCTCTGGTCGCCGCGGACGACGGCGAGCAGCCGGTAGCCTTCGACCGGCGGCACGCGGTTGCCGTCGACGAGGACCCGCTCGGGCTTGATCTCGAGCGCGAGCAAGGCCCGCTTCATCGCCAGCAGGCTGGCCTGGAGGATATTGATTTCATCGACCTCGGCCTGGCTCGATTCGGCGATCGCCCAGGCCCGGGCCTTGTTCTTGATTTCGATTTCGAGCGCCGCGCGACGCTTTTCACCAAGTTTTTTCGAGTCGGTCAATCCATCGATCGGTCGCGCCTGGTCGAGAATCACCGCGGCGGCGAC
>JBFGQE010000235.1:0-4482 GCA_041564355.1 Gammaproteobacteria bacterium
GAGCACCGGCGAAATAGGTATACTGTCCCCCCTAATTGCTTACGGGGGATCGATCGAGACGGTGGCCTGGATGCGGCGCTGGACGTAATCGAGCGTGCCGTAGGCGCCGGCGCTCGCGATCGCGGTGAGGCGGTAAACCGTCACCGGTGTCGTGCCTTCCGTGTGCACGCTGCTCGCGCACTGGACCTCGATGTCGAAGTCGTCGAGCTCGGCATCGGGCAGCGTGAAATTGCTGCTGGCGGCGCAGCTGCCGCCGACGATCGACTCGTATATGCCCCACTCAATACCGCTGCGCGCCGCCTGCATCGCGCGCGCGCCCTGCACGCCGTAGAGCAGCGTGATCACCTGCACCGAGCGAATGTTGACGACGAAGGCGACCAGCCCGGCGACCACGACGAGCAGGAAGATCGCCGTGATCAGCGAGAACCCGCCAGCGGAACGCGGCCCGGTCATGGCACGTTGACCACGTGAATCTGATGCAGCAAATTGACGCTCTCGCCGCTGTCGTCGATGTTGATCTCGACAGTCAGCGTACCGCCGCGCTGAGAACTGCCGGCATTGTAACTCATGTTGCAACCGCTGAGCTGTGATACCACGACGTCGCCGATACCTGGCGGCGGCGTCGGTTGAGCCGCATTGAATGCATAGCCGGTGTAACGCCGGATCAGGCCGCCGGCCGGATCGCAGATATAGCTGGTCGGCCCGTCGACGACGAACACCCGCTGCCCCGGCGATTGCTGCTCGAACTGAAACGCGGGAACCATCGTGATCCGGTGCTCGGGATCGTCGCTGGGCGGCACGATGACCGATATCGACAACGCGGTCGTAGCGGGGGTGATGATGCCCGGGACATTGTTATTTGCGGCATCGTCGTAGATTTCGGCCGCCGAAGTATTGTAAATGACCAGCCGCTGTCCAGCTGCGAGTGGCCCGGCAGACAGCAGGTTGAAAGTCCCGAGCAGGTTGAAGTCGGTATCGGCGGTGGCGAACTCGAGAATGTCGTCGTTGCTCAGATACTCGCCACCCGTTTCATCGCGGTATCGCGCGCCGTCGACGGTGTTGACCATCTCCACCGCCCAACCGGTGCCGACCGGCGCGACACGGATGCTGTTCGGCAGCGCGCGGCGCACGTCGCGCGCGATCTGGCGCAACGCCATTTCGCCCTGGTCGACCAGCTGCTGGCGGCGCACCATGTCACCGTAAGCCTCGATCGGCTGCAGGATCAACAATCCGGCACCCGCCGAGAGCAGGCCGAGCAGTACGATCACGACGATCAACTCGAGCAAAGAAAACCCGCTTTGTCGCACGCCACCCATCAGTAATTCACCCGGTAGGCGACCAGCCGGATCGGCGCAATCGCCGGATGGTCGACCGTGACCTCGATTCGCATCGACGCCGCCGCCGGCACCGTGTTGAGGGCGGCGCCGGTAACGCTGACGCTGACCTGGTAGGCGGCGAGCGCCGCGATCGCGATGTCGTTCTGATCCCGCACCTGGGTGGTGCCGAGATGATTGTAATCCTGCACGTCGTCGAACAGTGCGCGCGATACCTCGCCCGCCTCGGTCGACGCCACGCCCTGCTCGGGGTCGGTGGGATCGTCGAAGGCCCTGAGCATGATTTCCTCGAGATAGGCCTCGGCGATGGTAGTCGCCTGCTGCTGGATTACCGGCTCGGCGCTGCCGCGCACCGCGCCCGAGAAAAAGCTCAGCAACGCGGTTGCCGCGATCGCGATCACGACAATCGTGACGATGATTTCGATCAGCGTAAAGGCGGCCTCGCGACGCATGCGTTCAGAGCACCTCGACCAGGCCGGTGCCGGCATGCACCGTGAAACTGTAAGTGGTGGCGCCATCGCTGAGGGCGAAGGTCGGCGGGCCGCCGCCGACCCGCTCGCCGCGCGCGTTGAAGGTGATATTGCCCACGGTCAGGCTGAAGCCAGGCGGAATGGCATTGCTCTGGTAGGGGCTCGTGCGCTGGGCCGGGTTCGTGACCGGCAGCAAAAAATCGTTGGCGGTGCAGCTCGAGCTTTGCAGCAGTTGATAACTGTTAGCCGTGAGCACCACCCGCACGTCGCAACCCGTCGAAACCGCGAGTTTCTGCGCGAAACGCACCGCGCCGACGGTATCGTCGAAAAAGCCGCGCGCGGCGAACGCGTCCTGGTTGCCAAGCCGCCCCAGCGCGAAGATCGACAGGATTCCGACCAGGATCACGACCATCAGCAGCTCGATCAGCGAAAATCCTGAAGACCGGCGGTTATTGACTACAATCATTCGAATCGCGGCGTAAATTCGCCGAATGAATTAACTTTTTCAGTTTAAATACTCGATAAATCATTTAGTTATACTACACTTTGCCGATATGACTTGAAGTCTGAGTATAGTCCGGAAATCAACCGTCAATTGTACTCGAGTCCCGGCAAAACCGGCCGATAACAGTTCTCGAGTCTCGGGAGTTTAGAATATGTACAAGTCACAGAAAGGTTTCACCCTGATCGAACTGGTCGTCGTCATCGTCTTGCTCGGCATTCTCGGAGTTACCGCATTGGGCCGATTCCAGAACCTGTCGCTGGAAGCGCAAAACGCAGCCAACCAGGGCGTTGCCAGCGAGCTGACCGCCGCGTCGACGATCAACTTCGCGGCCGAATCGGTCACCCCGGGTTCCGGACTCACAATCAATACGGCCGGCGAAACCTGCGCCGGCCTGGGCGGCTTGTTCAATTCCGGTACCTTACCCGCAGGCTACACCTTTACCGGCGGGGGCGATTGCACCGCGGTAACCCAGTTCACCTGCGCGGTCGACAACACTGCTAACGCAGCCGATACCGCAGCCAACGCCACCGTACTCTGTACTCCGTAATTCAATCTCCGCCCGGCAAGTGACTCGGGCACGGCGCTACGGCGCCGTGGTTTTTTTCGGGGTATAAGCCGGTTAACTTGCGATTTCATCGAATCGCAGAAATCTGAAACGGTCGACGCCGGATTCGAAACGTTTCGACCGGTTGGTGTCCTCGTAACCGAGATTTATCCTGAAATAGGTATCGTCGCCGCCGAAGCGCGATTTATAGGCTACCCGCGAACGGTGTTTCTGGTAATACCAGCCGGGCGCCATATCCGTTTCCAGCTCACTTTCGATTTCCCCCCGGTATGACGGGACCGGAATCTCCAGTTCGTCGAGGATCCGGAACGGATTGGCGCCATCGACGCGCTCGAGCCTGTCGAGTTCGCCCCGCACCGCGTATTCGGCAAACACGACGGTCAGGGCGCTATCGATGATGCGCTTGGTCTGCAACACGGACTGGCGTTCGAGCGCCCTGGCGCTGCCGTCGAGGTAGGAAAAGAACACCAGCATCAGGATCGCGATCAGGATAACCATGATCGCGAGCCGGAACCGGACCGCCCCCGGATGGGAGCCGATGGTGTTCATCGTCCGGCGAGTTGCGCCAGGTCCCACATCGGCACGAAGATCCCCAGCGCGAGCACCAGCACCATCGCGCCGACGGCGACGTAGATTAGCGGCTCGATGCGATCCGACAGGGTCTTGACGTCGTAATCGACCTCTTCTTCGTAAAAATCGGCGATGAAAGTCATCATTTCATCGAGGTTGCCTGCTTCCTCGCCGACCGCGAACATTTGCATCACCACCGGCGTGAACATGCCGGTGCGCTGCGCGGTTCGGGTCAGGGCTTCGCCACGCTCGATCCCCTCGCGCATGCCGTTGACATAGCCGGAAATGTAGTCGTTGCCGATCGAGCGCCCAATGACGCCCATCGCCTGCACGATCGGCACGCCGGCGCTGTAGGCCATCGCGAAAGATCGCGCGAAGCGCGCCATGTACGAGCGATGCATGATATCGCCGATCAGCGGTGCCCGGACGATGAAACGGTGCCACCTCAAACGTCCTTTTACGGTACCGATGTAGTGCCGAAAGCCCAGCGCCGCGACAACCAGTGCCAGCAGCACGAACATCCAGTGCTCGACAAAAAATTCCGACGTGTTCAGCAATACCAGCGTCTGCCACGGCAGTTCCAGCTGGTTGCTCTGGAAAAAGGCGGCGAACCTGGGAATCACGAACAGGTTGACGATCGCCATCGCGATGGCAATCGCGACGATCACCGTCGTCGGGTAGCGCAGCGCGGTCTTGATGTTCTGCGTGATGCGCCGGTTGCGGTCGATGTATTCGGCCATCAGCGCGAACGACTCTTCGAGCCGGCCGGTATTCTCGCCGACCTGGATCATGCTGATATAAAGATTCGAGAACACTTTCGGATGCCGCGCGCAGGCGATCGACAGGCTGCGCCCCGATTCGAGCTGTTCGAGAATGTCGCGCAGCGAACGGATCATCAACGGATTTTCGATCGACTCGAGAATCCCCGCGATCGCGCGCGTGATCGGAATGCCGGACCGGATCAGCGCGCTCATCTGCCGGGTGAACATCAGCAGTTCCTCGATGCTGACTTGGTGCAGGCCGAAGCGATCGCGAACC
>JBFGQE010000236.1:0-4469 GCA_041564355.1 Gammaproteobacteria bacterium
AGGCGATAGATCAGTTTCAGCACCTCGCGCCCGGCCGTATTGATCGCACCGATGGGCATGACCAGCGGGTCGACGACCACGTCGCAGGCGTCGATTCCGTGATCGGCGGCGCGCTCGACAATCTTTTTCGCCACGTTGAAGCGCACGTCGATGTCTTCGGAAATCCCGGTCTCGTCATTGGAAATCGCAACGACCGCGGCGCCGTGCTTTTTCACCAGCGGCAGAACGCGCTCGAGGCTTTCGTCTTCGCCGGTCACCGAGTTGACCAGCGCCTTGCCCCGGTATACCGATAATCCCGCTTCCAGCGCGTCGATGATCGATGAATCGATCGACAACGGCACGTCGGTCAGGCTTTGCACCAGCTGCACCGCCTCGGCGAGAATGCGCGGCTCATCGGCCAACGGTATTCCGGCATTGACGTCGAGCATGTGCGCGCCGGCAGCGACCTGCGCTAACGCGTCGCTCTGGACACGACTGTAGTCGCCATTTTTCATTTCCTCGGCCATAATCTTGCGCCCGGTCGGATTGATCCGTTCGCCAATGATCACGAAAGGACGATCGAAGCCGATCACCAGTTCTTTACTCGCGGAGCTGACTACTGTCTCGGTCATTGTTATATCCTCTTACTCATCGATTCTACTCTAAAAAATAATTTGCCTGGCCACTCGGTTTACGCGGTCCCGGATCGCGTCTCGCAGCCCGGGTACCACGGAACCCGTCCGTCGAGCACGCCCGATAGCTGTATGATTTCGGCGACCGCCTCTTCCTGGCGGTAAGCCATCACGTGTACGCCGCTGACGCCCTCGATCTCGCGGATCTGCTGAATCAGCTCGATGCAAATCCGGCGGCCTTCCTTTTTCGGTTCCTGGGCGCCTTCGAGACGCTTGATAATCGCATCCGGTATATTGATGCCGGGCACGTTGCTGCGAATCCACAGCGCGGTTCGCGCCGATGCCAGCGGGCCGACCCCGGGCAGGATAAAGCATTTCTCGAGCAGCCCCAGATCGCGCAACTTTGCCATGAAAAGACGTAACTGTTCGACGTCGTAAACGTACTGGGTCTGGATAAACTGCGCACCGGCGGCAATCTTTTTTGCCAGTCGGTGGGCGCGAAAATCGATCGGCGGCGCGCTCGGATTTTCCGCCGCGCCGAGAAACATTTGCGGCGGCGAGGTAATGGGTCGCCCGCTGAGAAAACGCGCCTCGTCACGCATGACGCGTATGGTTTCGAGCAGCGACAGGCTGTCGAGATCGAACACCGGCTTGGCTTCCGGGTGGTCGCCGACCTGCACGCCGTCGCCGCTGAGGCAGAGCACGTTGGAGACGCCCATCGCGGCCGCGCCGAGCACGTCTCCCTGGATCGCGATGCGATTCTTGTCGCGACAGGAAATCTGCAGCACCGGGGAGTAGCCGACGCCCGTCAACAGCGCGCACATGGCGACGCTGGACATATGGCAGTTCGCGCCCGATCCGTCGGTTGCATTCATGCCATCGACGTAACCGTCGAATACGCGCGCCCGCTCGTAGACGTCATCCGCCAACGCCGAGTCAGGCGGCGCCAGTTCGGCGGTAACCGCAAACCTGCCCGACCGCAACACGCGCTCGAGGCGCCCGCGCGATACATGCCCCTCCTTTTCCGGCAACGGCTCGGACGATCTCTGCTCTACCGAGGCAATCATGAGGCAGGCTCTGCCGAAGCGGTGGCTTTCTCGCGTATTACGCGCAACCATGAGGAGCTTCCCTTGAGCAGGTTATCGACCGGGATTTGCACCTGCTGGATCGCTTGCGAATCCCGCATATTCTGGCTGCCGCGCCAGGCCTCGACCCAGACGCAGCGCATTTCCGGCTTGACCTCGCAATTGCCATCCAGGCGCACCCCGCCACAGGGACCGTTGCGAATCGACTTGGGGCAGTTCATCGGGCAGGACATGCCGGTAGAGCTCAACACGCATTTGCCGCACATCTGGCAGTCGAACATCAGGCCCTTGATCGCTTTTTCGACCACGCGCACCGGCTTCTCGAGGCGCTGATAACCGATCGCATCGAACATCGGGTGCAGGCGTAGCAGCGTGCCCTCGAAAGTGCGATAGAGCGTTTCGAGCTTCCTCGAGTTGGTGACCGACCATCGACGAAATTTGTACACGGCTTCTCCGTTCAGGCATTGAGGCGGCGGGTTTCGTCGATCCCGCTGGCCTTGATTAAAGATTCGAGTACCTCGTCCGTATAGGTCTCCTCGAGTTGGCGACATAAGCGCTCGGCCTGTTCCCTGACGTCGCCATGCACCGGCTGGGCCACGTCGTGCCACGGATCGAACAGGGCGTTCTTGTCGATCTTCTTCAGGCGGTAGGCGGCGCGCTCTATCGCCTGGCTGAAACGCGCGGGCAGGCGCAGGCGCGTATTGCGCCGACCCTCGCGATACACGACCTGGCCCGGAATGTCGCGCCAGTAGACGATCTTCAGCTGCGCCACATCGCCTCCTTCATCGCCGCGTCCAGCGCCGGAACCATCTCGCCCATGCCGGTGAATTTCCGCTCGAAACGCAGTCCCAGTTGCTCCGCCGCCTGCCGCGCCAGTTCGGTTATTTCGTCAGAATCGGTCTGCGCGAGATAAACCAGTCGCGTGTAGTTGCCGAAGTACATTTCCATCAGTTGCGGATGCCGGTCGATACCGAGAACCTCGATGACGAGGCGCTGGAAATGCTGTGCCAGAAAATCGGTCAGGTAAAAGGTGCCGGGCTCCTCATCCTGCAGCTGTTCAAAGGTCTCCCGCCCGGCGAGAAAATCGTAGCAGTGCGCCCCGGGCAGGCGCTTAACGCCACGCTCCTCCAGGATCCGATCGAGTTCGCCGCTGGTGCCGCAATCGCCATAGGCGACGAAAATATGCTGGTATTGATCACGCGCCGCGTCTATTTTCGCCGCGACCGCGGCCGGAATTTTTTCGGGTCGCGAGTGCAGGTCGGCGGTTATCGCCTGCAAGTCCATTTGCGCCCAGTGGCCGTGCTTTTTTATTTCGTTGACTTCACGCGCTATGGCGGCGCATGTGATCACCAGGACTGGGGCCGTTTTTCCCATTTTGCCGCATCGCCCGCGAGGGTACCTTTCGCCTAACCGGCACGCCGCTCGGCAACGAGCTGCTTAGCGGTGTCCGCCGCGACCGCCGCATCGCGACAGTACGCGTCGGCGCCGATGGCCTGGCCAAATTCTTCGTTCAACGGCGCGCCGCCGACGAGAATGATGTAATCGTCGCGAATGCCCTGTTCTTTCATCGTATCGATCACGACCTTCATGTACGGCATGGTCGTAGTCAGTAGCGCCGACATGCCGAGGATCTCGGGCTTGTGCTCTTCGAGCGCGGCAAGATAATCTTCGACCGGGGTATTGATACCGAGATCGACAACCTCGAAACCGGCGCCCTCCATCATCATGCAGACGAGATTCTTGCCGATATCGTGGATATCGCCCTTGACCGTGCCGATGACCATCTTGCCAGCGGTCGGTTCGTCCGACTGTGACAGTAACGGTTTCAGGATTGCCATGCCGGCCTTCATCGCGTTGGCCGACATCAGTACCTCGGGCACGAACAGGATGCCGTCGCGGAAATCGATGCCGACGATGGTCATGCCGTCGACCAGCGCCTCGTTGAGTACCTTGTTTGCGTCCCAACCGCGATCGAGCAGTATCTGGGTGCCCTCGGCGACTTCTTCTTTCAGACCGTTATACAAGTCATCGTGCATTTGTTCGACGAGCTCGTCATCTGGCAGCGTACTGAGATCCAGATCGTCTTCTTCGTCGTAGTCGTCATCGTAGTCGGTCATGTAAAAAAATCCTCGCCCATCCGTCAGCCGCCGAAAGCGGCAGCCATGAACGCGCAGAATAGGTTTTTACGGCTTTCTGATCTGACCCTGCAGCGACTCCACATTGCCGAAACGCGACACCCGGAAGAAGCGGATATTATTGATTATTAATTAGTTTTCGGAATTCAGTTGCTTCGAACGCGGTGCTGACGAGTCACGCCGGATGAATTTCGCCCTGTCGTTGATCGCCGATGTATACCCCGTAGTTGCCTATTTTTTTCTCGCGAATATAGCGCCCGAGCATGCCGATCACGGTTGGATCATTGATTTCTTCCCAGGTGATATGGTCAAAATCGTAAAAATGCAACGCGCGGGTTTCATGCGCATCCTGCACCGACAGCAGCTCTCCGAGGTAATAAACATAACGGTGGGACCCGTCGTGATAGGCCGCGTACATGAACGGCAGATCGACCTCGATACCCGCCGATGCGAGCTTACCGAGTAAGCTGTCCGGGTTGCTTCGATCACCGACCGTTTCCGATATCGGCGGCAGCAACTGGCCGCTGTGCGGGTCTCGCTCGAGCAGGATTCTGCCGTTCGATTCGATAATCGCGCCGACCTTCAGGCTCCCGGGCGAAGACACCAGTTGCAACATCTGCGGCGTCAGCCCGAAGGAA
>JBFGQE010000237.1:0-4466 GCA_041564355.1 Gammaproteobacteria bacterium
GGACCCGTACCGCGGACCCGAGATCCAGCCCGGCGAGGACGTGCGGAGCGACGACGAGATCGACGCCTTCGTGCGCCAGGCGGTCGAGTCGGCCTACCACCCGTCGTGCACTTGCCGCATGGGCGAGGACGAGCTGGCGGTCGTCGATTCCGCAACCCGCGTGCGCGGCGTCGACGGCCTGCGCGTGGTCGATTCGTCGATTTTCCCGACGATTCCGAACGGCAACCTCAATTCGCCGACGATCATGGTCGCCGAGCGCGCCGCCGACATCATCAAGGGCCAGGGCATGTTCGCGCCGTCGGCCGCGCCGATCGGCCTCGGCGCCGACTGGGAGACCCGGCAGCGCTCGGTCGCCGTCGACGACACCTGATTCGCTTCTTCGCGCGCCTTACGAAACGCCAGGATTTCGAATTAGCCGGTTGAAAGCGAAGAATACTTTTCCCGTTTCGGGCACGACGCGCGAACGGGAAATGGAACTCGACGATGCGAAATGCTCGGCCCGGTCTTAGAAAAGCGTATAGATGAACGGCGCCACCGCCGAACCCTGGGTAAGCACAAGCAGCGTGCCAAGCAAAAGCATGATGATGATGATCGGCGCGAGCCAGAATTTCTTGCGTACCCGCATGAATCCCCAGAGGTCTTTGATCAGTTCAAGCATCTAGTACGGTCTCTCGACGTGATCTTTTTCAGTGCGCTCGGATGATATGCGATAACTCTTGATCGAGCCATCGAGTTTTCTCGCCATCGGATCGTTTCCGAGCAGGCGCATCAGCAGGCCGGCCGGCAGAAAGACCAGGTAGAACACGATGCCGAGGATGATTCGGGTATTGACCCAACCGGCGATATGCCCGAACTTGAGCCAGGCTCGGTAGACGACAAACAGGCTCTCGCCGTGGGCGAGGCTCCAGAGCCAGAGTATCGCGGCGAGTATCCATGGCCACCGCGGCCAGGCGTAGTCGAATAACCACGGCAGCAGCAAGCCGAAAAGCGTCGCGACAATGGCGCCCGAAACGAGGCCGAATTTTCGAAGTTCAGTTTTGCCCGGGTTTTCGATGGTCGGGTTGAATTCCTGCATGCCTAGTCGAGCTCGAATTCCTGCTTCCACGAGTCGTCGCGGGCCTGTTCCGGTTGATCGGTCTTGGCGAGGATGACGTTTTCCATGACCAGGTAATCCATCTCGGTGCGCATGAAACAACGATAGGCATCCTCGGGGGTACCGACGATGGGCTCGCCGCGCACGTTGAACGAGGTGTTGATAAGTACCGGGCAGCCGGTGTTGCGCTCGAAACTGTCGAGCAGCGAGTAAAACCGGGGGTTAGTCTCGGGGTCGACCGTCTGAATGCGTGCCGAGTTGTCGACGTGAGTCACCGCGGGGATCTCGGAGCGGGGCACTTTCAGCCTCTCGATGCCGAACAGCTCGTTCTGCTCCTCGCTCATGGCGACCAGCTTGTCGGCGTTAACCGGCGCGACCAGCAGCATGTAAGGGCTGCGACGGTCGATTTCGAACCAGTCGGAAACCCGGTCTGCCTTGACCGCAGGCGCGAACGGGCGAAACGATTCGCGGTACTTTATTTTCAGGTTCATCAGCGACTGCATCTTCGCGCTGCGCGGGTCGCCGAGGATCGATCGGCCACCCAGAGCGCGCGGGCCGAATTCCATGCGACCGCTAAACCAGCCGATCACGTTTTCCGTGGCCAGAAGTTCGGCGAGCCTGGGCATCAGCTCGGTGTCGTCGAGTCGGGAGTACGATGCTCCCGCCTGGTCGAGATATTCGGTGATTTCACCGTTCGAAAACCGCTTGCCGAGGTAGGCACCGTGCATCGCGTCGACGGATCCGTTGGGCTTTCGCGGCTTGCCCAGGTATTCGTGCCAGATGCTGAGCGCCGCGCCGAGGGCGCCGCCGGCATCGCCCGCGGCCGGCTGAATCCAGATGTCTTCGAAGGCCGATTCGCGCAGGATTCGCCCGTTCGCGACACAATTCAGCGCGACCCCGCCGGCCAGACAGAGATACCTGGCATCCAGTTCATCGTGCACGGTTCGCGCCAGCCGCAAGACGATTTCCTCGGTGACCTGCTGGATCGACCGCGCGAGGTCCATTTCCCTCTGGCTGATTGCAGTTTCGGGTTTTCTGGGCTCGCCGTCGAACAGGCGGTGCAGCTTGTCGTTGGTCATCGTCAGGCCGGTGGCATAGTTGAAGTAACTCATGTCGAGCCGGAAGGTGCCGTCCTGCTTGATATCGACGAGGTTGTCGAGGATCGTGTCGACAAAGCGAGGTTCGCCATAGGGAGCGAGTCCCATGAGCTTGTATTCGCCCGAGTTGACCTTGAAACCGGTGTAGTAGGTAAACGCCGAGTAGAGCAGGCCTAGACTGTGCGGGAAGTCGATTTCCCATTGCGGCGTCAGGTCGCTGCTATTGCCCAGCCAGACCGAGCTGGTTGCCCATTCACCAACCCCGTCGAGGCACAACACCGCGGCCCGTTCGAACGGGCTGGGAAAGAAAGCTGAAGCGGCATGCGACTGGTGATGACGAGTGAACAGCAGGGGCGGCAATGCCTTGATCTCGACCCCGGCAAGCGCCGCCAGTTCGCGTCGCAGCGTGGTTTTCAGGAACAGTTTTTCCTTCAGCCAGATCGGCATTGCCGCAAGAAAAGACTTGAATCCCCGCGGCGCATAAGCCAGATAGGTTTCCAGCAGGCGCTCGAACTTGATCAGTGGCTTGTCGTAAAACACGACGTAATCGACGTCAGTCAAACCGACATTCGCTTCCCCGAGACAGTAGCGAACTGCGCCGCTGGGAAAGCCGGCGTCATGTTTCTTGCGGGTGAATCGTTCCTCCTGCGCCGCCGCGACGATCTCGCCGTCGGATACCAGCGCGGCGGCACTGTCGTGATAGAAAGCCGATATTCCGAGAATGTGTGTAGTCATCTTACCGACCTCGATGCAGGGCAGATCGGCTCGGGTTTTCGCATTCCGCGGTAACCCGAGATTTTACTGAACGAGTTCCGCGATAACTGCCGGTCGATCGCTTAGCGAAATTCATCGAGGTAGGCCTGCACGGCTTCGGCGATCGCCTGGTGCCCGTGAACATTCGGATGCCCGTCGTCCGAAACCTCGTACGGCTGGGGTCCGGAATCGAGCCGCGAGCGTAACGCCGGCAAGGCGTCGACGTATTCAATACCGCGAGATTCGAGGAATGCCCCGGTTTCACGCCAGAATTGTTGCTCGTTACGGATGAGCGCGTGGTAGTCCGGCGCCGCGAGCGATTTCGCCTGTTGGGCGAAGACAAACTCCTTGGTCGGGATCAGCAAGACGACGAAGCGGATGTCCGCGGCGTTCGCCGCCGTCTGTAGCCTCGCGATAACTTCGTAGGCGAGACGTTGCCCCTCGCGTACCAGCGGATCCTCGAGGTCGAGCACCGCCAGGCGCAACTGCGACGTGAATACCGTGCGCAAGCCGCCGTTGGTAAATGCCTGCGCGAACTCCGGGCGTTTTTCCGCGCGTGATTTCGCCTTGCGCCACTTTTCCTCCTCGTCCCGACGCTTCTCCCGGATTTGCGACAGCTCGTATCCGGTCCGCCAGAACAAACCGTAAATCATCGAATGATCAATGAACCACTGCTTTATCGACTTGCGCCAACGCCGGAACCTCGAGCTGCGTTTTTTACCGCTGCGATAAGCCTTAGATACACGCTTGTTGAGAGAACCGGAAGTATCGGCGGAGGTGATTTTTTCAAGCATCTCCGGATTGTCGCTCCTGAGCTCTGGCAGCAGGTTTCTGGGGTAAACCGATTGGTAGGTGTCATAAAGATCGTTACCGGCGTAAACAGTTGCGACGACGATCTCGGGCTGCAAAGCGATGGCCTCATCCCAGAGCAACAGACTTTGCGACGGTCCCCAACCACCGAAAGCAAGGCTGTATACCGAGCGTCCACTCGAGGATTCGAGAACTCGGGGCCAGGCTTGCTCAGCCCGTACCCCGGTCCCGTAGGTTTGCGAATCGCCGAGAACAGTCACTTCCGCGCTTGCCGGAACGCGGGGGTTGCGGAACCCGTTGGCGTCGTGTTCCGGATGCGCGGGATTTGGCCGGTGGCCGAGTTTCGGGTCGGGAACATACTTGGGCGCCACCGACACGAGATCGTTGATCCGCGGGAAAAACACTGCGGCGGCGTGAATCGCGAGGTCGGTGACGAACAGCGACGTGATCACGGTAATCACAGCGAATGTAACGGTCTTGATTTTCTTAAGCATTGACTAGCGCATTCCGAACAGCGATACGATCGCGACTACTGCACGATCGCGAGCAGCACGCCGGCGGCGACCGCCGAGCCGATGACGCCGGCGACGTTCGGTCCCATCGCGTGCATCAGCAGAAAATTCTGCGGGTTGGCCTGCAGCCCGATCTTGTTCGACACGCGCGCCGCCATCGGCACCGCCGACACGCCGGCCGAGCCGATCAGCGGGTTGACC
>JBFGQE010000238.1:0-4437 GCA_041564355.1 Gammaproteobacteria bacterium
GCATACCTACATCGGTCATCCGGTCGCCTGCGCCGCGGCGCACGCCGTGGTCACCGAAATCATGGATCGACGCCTGCTCGACCGCGTGCTGACCCAGGGCGTGCGCCTGCAAAAGGCGCTGGTCGACAAGTTCGGCGAACATCCGAATGTCGGCGATATTCGCGGACGCGGGCTGTTCTGGGGTCTCGAATTCGTACGCGAGCGTAAGTCGAAAGCCCCCTTCCCACCCAAGATCGGGTTCAACAAGCTGTTCAAGAAGAACGCGATGAGCGCGGGCATGATTTGCTACCCGATGGGCGGCACGATCGACGGCCAGCAGGGAGATCACGTGCTGCTCGCTCCGCCGTTTACGATCGATGTCGGGCATATCGATGAAATCGTCGGCAAGGTCGACAAGGCATTGAAAGCGACGCTAAGGTCCCTGTGAGCACGATCGTCATGGTGGCGCCGAACGGCGCTCGCAAGACGCACGCGGATCACGCAGCGCTGCCGGTCTCGATTGACGAAACCGTCAGCGAAGCGGAGGCCTGCTACGCGGCCGGCGCAACGGTACTGCACGCGCACGTGCGCGGCGGCAACGAGGAACACGTACTCGATCCCGGCCTTTACCGCGAGTTACTCGGCGAGATGGAGGCTCGCGTACCGCAGATGCTGGTGCAAATTACTTCCGAGGCAGTCGGTCGCTATCTCCCCGAAGAGCAGGTTGCCTGCGTCCAGGCGGTGCATCCGCGACTGGTCAGCATGGCACTGCGCGAAGTGACCGTGGACTTCGAGCAAACCGGGCTGGCACAGCGTTTCTTCGAGTGGTGCGCGGAGCACGAGGTACACCTGCAGCATATCGTTTATTCCGCGGAAGAGCTCGATCGTTTTTTCGCCTACCGCGACCAGGGCGTTATTCCGTCCAGCCAGCGTTGTGTCCTGTTCGTGCTCGGTCGCTACAGCGCCAATTTCCAGTCCTCGCCGAGCGACCTCGATCCGTTCCTGCAGCGCGACCTCGACGGGCTCGACTGGTTTACCTGCGCCTTCGGCAGCCAGGAGCAGCAATGCGTTCTGCGCGGCATCGAGGCCGGCGGCCACGCGCGCATCGGTTTCGAGAACAACCTGTTAATGCCGGACGGCAGCCTGGCGGCGAATAGCGCCGCGCTGATCGCGGACCTGGCGAGAGAGCTGCGCCAGCGGGGCGGCGAGGTCGCCGATGCCGAAACCGCGCGTCAACTGCTCGGCGTGCGCAACGCGTAAGCCAGCGACAGCGTCGCGAACACGCAGAACGCGGCAAACATCAGGCTGATCGCGCCGAACGAAACACCCCACTGCAGCATGGTTCCCATCAGCGCGGGCCCGAGCGCCGAGGCGAATACCATGATCGCATTGGTTAGCGACTTGATCGCGCCCAGGTGGCGCGCGCCGTACAGCTCGGCCCACAGCGAGCTCGTCCCGGTGAAGTAAATTCCCATGCTGAGCCCCATCAGGATCATGTAGGGCCAGACCACGAAGCGGTGCTCGGACAATGCGATTGCAACCAGTCCGAGCGCAAACGGCAGCAGAAAAAACGGCACCACCCGCCGCGCGCTGAAGCGGTCGATCAGTATTCCCGAATATATCGTTGCCGCCACCGATACGATCGAGTAAAGCCCGTAGTTCGCGGTCAGCCACAGGCCGCTCCAGTTCTTTGCCGCGGCGATCTCGGCAGGAAAGAAAAACAACGCGGTACCGATCATCGACGGTGCGATCATCGCCGGCAGCATCAGGTAGAATCGGATCTCGCCCAGCACCTGGCGACGCGTGTATTGCATGCCGTCCTGACCCCGGGAGCGTCTTTCATCGAGCGCCGCGGCGTGCAACGCGTGGCGCCGTCCGTGTCCTCGCAGCAGCCACAGCGCCACCGGAATCGCGCCCAGCACCGCCGCCGCGACCAGATAAAACGCGTTGCGCCAGCCCCAGGTCCCGGCCAGGTAGATGCCCAGCGACGGCAGGCTTGCCTCTCCGACCGAAAAGCCGATCGCGGCGAGCGCGATCGCTTTGCCCCGGTCGGCTTCGTGGTACCGCGCCATCGACGTAATCCCGGTATGGCTGGTCAGGCCCTGGCCGAACTGGCGCAACAGGAACACCGCGACAACCAGCAACAGCGGCGTGGTCACGCTGCCGATGACCAGGCAGGCGCAGCTCAACCCGAACAGGCTCAGCGTCGCGAACAGGCGCAGATCGAATCGGTCGATCAGCGCTCCGGTCCAGTTAATCAACAGAGCCGAGAGCAGCGTACCGACCATGTAGATACGACCCCAGCTACCGGGGTCCAGGTCGAAATCGGCCTGGATGCCCGCACCGAACACGCCGATGAAGTAGGTCTGCCCGGCGCTCGACATGAGCGCGAGGAAAAAACCGAAACCGACGAAGCGGGGATTGGCACGCGCGAAGCGCCAGTAGTCGATCAGCATGTCAACACCGTCGCGGCAAGCGGAGACCGATGCAGGCGATGAATCACAGCGCTGCGGTCATCCATCCCGAGCGGGAGGGTATGCGGCTTACCAAGGCGTCAGAATTACCCACCGTTCGCGGTCAGGCAATAAGTATTTGTGCGTGACGGCCAGTTCAGGCAGGCGCTATCTCGGGCCTGCTTACGCCAGGCTTCGGTCAACCGCGCCTGGCCGGCCAGTTCCTCGAGATAGCGGTAATGCGAATCCATCTGCTTGGAGGACAGGCCTGCCCGGTCGATGGCGGCCAGTTGCCCACGGAAATAAGCCGGGTTGATTTCGTCCTCGTTGGCGCTCAGCGTGACAAGGAAATGCAGCGCGTCCTCGTCGCTCTGGATTAGCCGGTCGATCGAGTCGACGATAAATTGCTCGAGGTTTTTATCGGTCGTGGTTTTCAGCGACGAGGTCAGGATCGAAATCGCCTTTTGCCGCAGAATCCCGACGGCGAGACGCGTCCAGGGATCGCTCATGTCCGGGGCCGCGCTCCATTTCAGGATCAGCTCGATATCGTCACCGGTAATCGATTGCGGTGGTTCCCCGTCCGGCCTGCCGAGCCGCTCGGTAAACAGGGTTGCGGCAACCCGGTCCAGGTTGTAATAGTTATTGGCCGCGTAGATCGGCACCTGTGGACGTTCCTGCACGAATCGGTCGAGGAATGCCTTCTTGTCGTCGAGGCGATAGTCGAACAGCCGGTTATCGAGCAACAGCGCGGACGAGGAGTATAGTTTCAGGTCGGGTCTTCGACCCTCGACGAATCGATAATAGGCGAGTAAGCCGAGTTCGACGTCTCCGTCGGAAAACAGGATAGCACCGGGCGGCACCTCCTCCAGGATCCTCTCGGCATAGGCTTCACCCCAGGCGTATTGGTGGCGAAAATTTTGTGGCAGCGAAAAGAACAGGTTGGCCAGCAGACAGAGCAGCAGCAGAAGCGAAAACTGATACGGCTTTACGCCGAAACCGTGATCGGCGAGCAGCAGCGAGGTTCCGCAACCCGCCAGGACGAACAGCATCGCAATCGAGACAATGGGATAGACCTGGAATACGACCGAGTAGAGTTCGCCGTAATCGAAATTGATCAGCGCGACCAGCAAAAAACCGTTCGCCAGCACCAGCCACAATAATGCCAGTCCCGGCAGGCGAAGGCTTCGACTCGCCAGCATGCGGTAGAGGCCATAGGCCGAGAAGGGCAGCAGGATGTTCAGCTCCTTCGCAAACTGACGCAACAGATCGAGCGCGAAACCCGCCTTGTCGCGCAGGCCGGATGTGTCGCTGTGATCGACGATTCCGTAATGACTGCGCATCACGAAATCGATGAATTCCCCGATTCCGCTGAACCTGCCGCTGAAGTTGATGAAAGGAGACGACTGGTTATTGAAGTACAGGTACCCATACGCCAGACCGATCGTGACCGTGGCGGGCAACACCGCGGCCGACTTGTTGCGCAGCGCGACGAAGGGTCGCGCCACCAACAGCAGGTAACCCGGCAGCGCCAGCACGGTCAGGGGCCAGTGGTTTGCCAGCGCGAGCCCCAGAAAAAGGGAAAACAACGCGAAGTCGCGCGGTCGCGCGGTCGCGTCCTGCGCCCCGAGGTTGTATGCACGGTCGATATTGAGCGCGAACAGAAACAGGCCGAGGTTCAGCAACAGGTTCAGGCTGTATACCTCGGCGATGATCGACTGCGACCAGAAGGTGTTCGAGACCGCAAATGCCGCCGTGCCGAGCGCCGCTAGCGGACGCTCGAGACCGACCCGGCAAAAAATTCCGAACAACAGCACGCAAGCCAGCGCCGCGAACAGCGCGCTGCTGGCATGCGCGCGAGCGGGAATGTCGCCGATGGGGATCTGGCTGAACAGGTGCAGCAGCAGGGTGTAAAGCGGATAACCGGGTGGATGCGATACGCCGTTGAAGTAACCGCTGAGAATAAAGACGCTGTCGTCTTCGAGCGCGACCGTTTTCGGCATGGCAA
>JBFGQE010000239.1:0-4411 GCA_041564355.1 Gammaproteobacteria bacterium
CCTTGGTCAGGAAAAGACCCGTTGATTCGACCACGACGTCGACCTCGAGCTCGGACCATTTCAACTCGGCCGGATCACGCTCTGCGGAAAGACGAATCGACTTGCCGCCAATGATCAGCGTGTTGCCCTCGACCGCGATTTCGCCATTGAAGCGGCGGTGCACCGAATCGTACTGCAGCATGTAGGCGAGATATTCGGGATCGAGCAGGTCGTTGATACCGACGACTTCGACATCGTCGAAGCCCTGCGCGGCACGAAAAACCATGCGCCCGATACGACCAAAACCGTTAATGCCGACGCGAATAGTCATGTGAATTTCTCCTCTGAAATGAAATGAAACCGGTTAATCTTCTTCAGTGTCTTCGGTGCCGATCATGTCGCTCACCGCCTCGACGATCTTGTCAACGGTAAAGCCGAAGTACGAAAAAAGTTCCTTCGCCGGCGCCGATTCGCCGAACGAGTCGATGCCGATCACGCTGCCGTCGGTGCCGACGTAACGATACCAGCCGGCCGTCGCCGCGGCCTCGATCGCAATCCGCGCACTGACTTCCGGAGGCAGCACCGAATCACGATACTCCTCCGCTTGTCGATCGAATACCGTTGTGCAGGGCATCGAGACGACGCGGATCTTTTCGTTTTCCAGCGTTTCCGACTCGACCGCCGCTATCGCGAGTTCGACCTCGGATCCGGTCGCAATCAGGATTGCATCAGGCTCGCCGTCGCAATCGCGCAACACGTAGCCGCCGCGGGCGATGGCCTCGATCTGTTCCGCGCTGCGCGGCTGGAATTTCAGGCCCTGGCGCGACAACACGAGACAACTCGGGCCATCGCGGCGCTCGATCGCGGCTTTCCAGCAAACCGCGGTTTCGACCGTGTCGCAAGGGCGCCAGACCT
The DNA here is from genome assembly GCA_041564355.1 of Gammaproteobacteria bacterium. GTDB lineage: Bacteria > Pseudomonadota > Gammaproteobacteria. The sequence continues at coordinate 895 of JBFGQE010000239.1, forward strand.
GCAGATTCGGGATCAGGCGCAGGCTCGGGATATGCTCGACCGCCTGGTGGGTCGGGCCATCCTCGCCGAGACCGATCGAATCGTGGGTATAGACGAAGATGCTTTGCACCTTCATCAACGCGGCCAGCCGCACCGCGTTGCGCGCATAGTCGGAAAACACCAGGAAGGTTGCACCGAACGGGATAAATCCGCCGTGCAGGACAATGCCGTTGACAATCGCCGACATGCCGAATTCACGGACGCCATAGTTCACGTAGTTCGCGTTCGGCACTTCCGCGCGCATTGGCCGATGTCCGGACCACTCGGTGCCATTCGATCCACCGAGGTCCGCGGAGCCGCCGAAAAGCTCGGGCAACAACGGCGAAAAGGCTTCCAGCGCCGCCAGCGAGGCCTGCCGCGTAGCCTTGTCCTCGGCGGCTTCGTCGACCTGCTCGATGAAGGCCTGCGACGCCTCGCTCCAGTCCTTCGGCAACTCCCCGCTCATGCGTCGCTCGAATTCCTCGGCGAGTTCGGGATGTTCTTCGCGGTACGCCGCCAGCTTCTCGTTCCACTGGTCTTCCCGGACCTGCCCTGCTTCGCGATGATCCCAGCCCTGGTAAATTTCGTCCGGCACGACGAACGGCTCGTGTTCCCAGCCGAGTTCCTCGCGAGCCAGCGCGATCTCATCCTCGCCGAGCGGGGCGCCGTGACATTCGTGGCTACCCGCCTTGTTCGGCGAACCGAAGCCGATGATCGTCTTGCAGCAGATCAGCGATGGTCTCGCGGTGATCGCGCGTGCCGCCTCGATCGCAATCTTGATTTCGTCCGGGTCGTGACCGTCGACTTCGACCACGTGCCAGCCGTAGGCCTCGAACCGCTTCGGCGTATCGTCGAGGAACCAGCCTTCGACCTTGCCGTCGATCGATATGCCGTTGTTATCCCAGAACGCGATTAGCTTGCCCAGGCCCAGCGTGCCGGCCAGCGAGCAGGATTCATGCGAGATGCCTTCCATCATGCAACCGTCGCCCATGAAGACGTAGGTGAAATGATCGACGATATGCATTCCCTCGCGGTTGAACTCGGCGGCCAGGACGCGCTCGGCAATCGCCATGCCGACCGCGTTGCTGATTCCCTGGCCGAGCGGTCCGGTCGTGGTTTCGATGCCGGGCGCGCAACCGTACTCGGGGTGACCCGGGGTTTTCGAATGTAACTGGCGGAAATTTTTCAGATCTTCGATGGTGACGTCATAACCGCTCAGGTGCAGCAAGGAGTAAGCCAGCATCGAGCCATGGCCGTTGGACATGACGAAGCGATCGCGATCCGGCCACTCGGGGTTGGCCGGATTGTGCCGCAGGAAATCGTTATAGAGGACCTGGGCGATATCGGCCATGCCCATGGGCGCACCGGGATGGCCCGAATTGGCCCGTTGAACCGCGTCCATGCTCAGGGCACGAATCGCGTTCGCCAGCATTTTGCGTGATGCCATCAGACCGCCTCCAAATCCAGAGATAAAAACATAACCTGTTGATAAATAAAGACTTAATCCCGATCTGGCCCACAGGTTACGCGAGCCTGGCGGGTCGCAAACACCCAGCGCTACACGCGCGCCACGGACAAGGCGCGATATTCTCTCGTAAATGCAAATGCACGGCAACCGCTATTATTCATGGCTGCCAACCGTCCCGCGCCGATCGGAAATTGGGCGTGTCATTTTGTTTTTTTTAAATATAATGCAATTCGTCTGACAAATTCTCTGGGGCATATTCATGTCGGGATCATATATTTTTACTTCCGAATCGGTTTCCGGCGGGCATCCGGACAAGATGGCGGATCAGATTTCGGATGCCGTGCTCGACGCGCTGCTCGAGCAGGACAAGCGTTCGCGCGTTGCCTGCGAGACCCTGGTCAAGACTGGCATGGTCCTGCTTGCCGGGGAAATTACCACCAACGCGGAAGTCGACATGGAAGCGCTGGTGCGCAAAACGGTTCGCGATATCGGCTACGATAATCCCGAATGCGGCTTCGACGGCGCGACCTGCGCGGTGCTGACCGGCCTCGGCAAGCAGTCCGGTGATATCGCGATGGGCGTCGACGAAGGCGACGACAAGGAACAGGGCGCCGGCGACCAGGGCCTGATGTTCGGCTACGCCTGCAACGAGACCGACGTACTGATGCCGGCACCGATTACCTATTCCCATCGCCTGGTGCGCCGCCAGCACGAGCTGATGAAATCCGGCACGCTCGACTGGCTGCTGCCCGACGCGAAGAGCCAGGTCACGTTGCGCTACGAGGACCACAAGCCGGTCGGCATCGAGGCCGTGGTGCTCTCCACCCAGCACAAGGAGTCGATCGATCTGCCAACGCTGCGCGAGGCGGTGATCGAGACTATTCTGAAACCGATATTGCCGGAAAACTGGTTTGCACAATGCAAGGCCGAGAATATTCACGTTAACCCGACCGGGCGCTTCGTCATCGGCGGTCCGGTCGGCGACGCCGGGCTGACCGGGCGCAAGATTATCGTCGACACCTATGGCGGCATGGCGCGTCACGGCGGTGGCGCTTTCTCCGGCAAGGACCCGTCCAAGGTGGATCGCTCGGCCGCTTACGCGGCGCGTTACGTGGCGAAAAACATCGTCGCCGCCGGCATCGCCGAGCGCTGCGAAGTGCAGGTTTCCTACGCGATCGGCGTGGCCGAGCCGACCTCGATCGGCGTCGATACTTTCGGCACCAGCAAGATTGGTGACGAGCGCATTATTGCGCTGATTCGCGAACACTTCGACCTGCGTCCGAAGGGCCTGATCGCGATGCTCGACCTGCTCAATCCGATTTACCAGCCGACCGCGGCCTACGGTCATTTCGGCCGCGACGATCTCGACCTGAGCTGGGAACGCACCGACAAGGCCGAGGCGCTGAAACAGGACGCCGGCGTCTAAGCCTCCCACTGCGCGCGCCTGATCCAAATTGACAGGCGCGCGTATATAGCTAAACTACTCTGTTCCCCGGGCCCCGCGTCCGGGTTCCGTGCACGAGGAGCGCTGCGACAGCCCTGCTGCCAGGCTCGTGCACCGGCAAGTTTCAACGGCGCTCATAAATAGATCAGGAGTTTATTTATGAATGCTTCAACCAAAACCGTGATCAAGGACGACTACAGCGTCGCCGACCTGTCGCTGGCCGCCTGGGGCCGCAAGGAAATCGTGATCGCCGAGACCGAGATGCCCGGCCTCGTGTCGCTGCGCGGCAAGTACGGCAGCGAGCAGCCGCTCAAGGGCGCGCGCATCGCCGGCTCCCTGCACATGACCATCCAGACCGCGGTGCTGATCGAGACGCTGGTCGCGCTCGGCGCGGAGGTCCGCTGGGCCTCGTGCAACATCTTTTCCACCCAGGACCATGCCGCCGCCGCAATCGCCGCTTCCGGCGTTCCGGTATTCGCGGTCAAGGGCGAGTCACTCGAGGATTACTGGCAGTACACGCACAAGATCATGGAATGGCACGACGGCGGCACGCCGAACATGATTCTCGACGACGGCGGCGATGCGAC
>JBFGQE010000240.1:0-4396 GCA_041564355.1 Gammaproteobacteria bacterium
CCAGCCGCGCGGTACGATGATTTCACGCCGCGCGTCGATCATGCCGCCACGACCGTTGATTTCGCTCTCGAAGCGGACATCGATGACGACCAGCGAGGGTTCCTGTTCGATCAGGGTTGTCAGTTCATCGGTATCGATGTTGACGATTCGCTGTTTGACCTCCTCCAGGTAGTCAAGGCCGACCAGCGGTCCATGCGCATCGGCGAAGGCCAGCCCCGAGCAGAACACGAGGCCGCAGACGCTGACCCTGAGGTTTAAAATCGACTTCATCATTTCGTTATAATCTTATTTAAGGTCAGGGGGCTACACCCTTAAAGTAATAGTCTGGCCGACTGAATGGAGTAGGTCAGTTTAACTGAATTTTGGTTATATTGGTTTTTGGCGCAAAATATGCGGCTTGAACCAGGGTTGCTACGCGATGAAGAAATCAGTATTCGTTTGCTGTGGTCTGTTGCTGTTACCGCTCGCCAGCCTGGTTGCGGCGGTCGAGCCTGACTTCGCGCGCGAGGCGCGCATGGCCAGTGAAATCGAGGACGTCATCCTGGATGGCGAGGTCGAATGGCTGCAGGCCGGCGGTCGGGAGTTCATGAGTATCTATACCGAGTCCGATCAACCCGGCACCGCGGTGGTTATTTTGCACGGCCGCGGTTTTCACCCGGACTGGATCGACACGGTCAACCCGTTGCGGGTGGGTCTCGCGGAGCGGGGCTACAGCACGCTGTCGCTGCAGATGCCGGTACTGGAAAAAGACGCCACCTATTACGACTACGAGCCGATTTTTGGCTACGCGTTCCCGCGCATCGAGGCGGGAATTCGCTACCTGCGCGACCAGGGTCATGACCAGATCGTGTTGCTGGCGCACAGTTGCGGCGCACACATGGCGATGGCCTGGATCGAAGAGCACGGCGATAAAAGTATCGACGCGTTTATCGGGCTTGGCCTCGGGGCGACCGATTTCGGGCAACCGATGCGTAAACCGTTTCCACTGGAAGGCATGCGGGTTCCGGTGCTCGATTTGTATGGCGCGGAAGAATACCCCGCGGTAGTTCGGGCCGCGCCCGGGCGTCTCGCGATGATCCAGGCGGCCGGCAATCCGCGTTCCAGGCAAGTGGTGTTACCCGGCGCCAATCATTATTTTACCGACTTCGGGGATGCCCTCGTAAGCGAGGTGGCAGCCTGGCTCGAACAGCTGGAATGATCGTGGCATCTGCCCGGGTAGCGCGATCGTGGATGCTCGCGCTAGTGCTCGTGGCCGGCCTGCTGGGCGGCAGCGCGTTCGCCAGCGAAAACAGGTTCAACCTGATTCTGTCCGACGACCACGAGATCGAGTTGCGCCGTTTCGGCGCGGGCGGACGGACGCTGTTGCTCTGGTTGCCGTCGGAACGCGGCTTGAACGAGGCGCATGCGGAACATGCGAGAGCGCTCGCCCAACTCGGCCACGAGGTCTGGCTGGCCGACCTGCATAGCGCGTATTTCGTGCAACGCGATCGCCGCAGCATCAGCCGCTTTCCGCTGGACGACGTGGTTGCGTTAATCGATGCGGCCACCCGGGCCAGCGATGCCAAAGTGGTGCTGGTCAGTTCTTCGCGCGGAGCCCAACTCGCGTTAATCGCCGCGCGCGAATGGCAACTGCGATACCCCGGGGCAAGCCGCATCCAGGGCGCGGTATTGATGCACGCGAATCTTTATCGGGAGCGTCCCGAAATCGGTCAGGCGGCCCGGTACCTGCCAATTGCCCGCGCAACCAACCTGCCGGTGTACCTGCTCGATGCGCAGTATTCCACCAGGTCGGCCTACATCGGCACGCTTGCCGAGGTGCTGGGAACGGGCGATAGCGCGGTTTACACGCAGGTTGTTCGGGATGTTCAGGGCGGCTTCTTTGCGCGTGAGGATGGCGATCTGGGGCCGGGAGAGCGCGTCGCGAAGCACGGTTTCGCGCGCCTGCTGGACCGCGCGGTCAGGGCGCTGGAAAACAGCCCGCTGCCGTCTGCGGCCGCGCCGAGCCCGGTTTCGACGGTGCAATTCTCGGCCCGTCCACGGTCGGCGTCCGCCTTGCGCCCGCTCGATCAAGCGCTGCCGGCGCCGCGCCTGCGACTGCCCGACTATGAACGTCGCGAGTACTCGCTCGAAGACCGCGCGGCTCGCGTGGTGCTGGTCAATTTCTGGGCGACCTGGTGCAAGCCCTGCGTCGACGAAATCCCGTCGCTGCACCGATTGCGCGAGACGATCGGCGATTCGGCCTTCGAAATTGTGACGGTCAATGTCGCCGAAAACCACGACCGGGTCGGACGTTTTCTCGAGCGCGTGCCGATCGAGCTGCCGCTGTTAATGGACCTGGACGGCCGCGCCGCGCGCGACTGGAATATCTATGTCTATCCGTCGAGCTTTCTGGTCGATCGGGAGGGTATAATCCGTTACGCATACCTGGGAGCGCTGGAATGGGATTTAACCGAAAACATCACAATCATCCGCAGCTTGCTGAGGAAGAACTGAAGCATCCTTACACGCGCCTGACCCCGGATCATGTGATCGAAGCCGTGGAGACCACGGGCCGCCTCAGCGACGCGCGCATCCTCGCGCTAAACAGCTACGAGAACCGCGTATACCAGGTCGGCATCGAGGACGGAGAACCGGTAATCGTCAAGTTCTACCGGCCGGATCGCTGGAGTCCGGCCCAGATCGACGAAGAGCACCGCTTTACCCGGTTCCTGTTCGATCAGGAAATCCCGACCGTGCCGCCGTTGGCGATAAACCCGGACGCCGAATACCCGACGATCGGTGTCCACGACGGCTTCCTGTTCGCGATATATCCGCGCCAGGGGGGCAGGGCGCCCGAACTCGATAATCTCGAACACCTGCACCAGCTCGGTCGTTTTATCGGGCGCATCCACGCCGCCGGGCGGGGCTTTCGCTTCGAATACCGACTCGGCCTGACCACGAAACAGACGCTGAAGAACGTCGATTACCTGCCCGAGGCGGGCTTCATACCGGACGACCTGGACGCTGCCTACCGCGCGATCACGCACGAGATCCTGGACGCGATTGCCGAGGTCCCGCCCGACCACCCGCAATACGCCCAAATCTCGCTGCATGGCGATTGCCACGGCGGCAACGTGCTGTGGCGCGACGATTGTCCGCATTTTGTCGATTTCGACGATGCCATCACGGGCCCCGCGATCCAGGACCTGTGGATGTTGTTATCCGGCGACGTCGCGACGCGGCAGCGCCAGCTCGGTGAAATCGTCGAGGGTTACGAAACCTTCGCAGATTTCGACCTCGGCGAGCTGCGCTTGATCGAGCCGTTGCGCGCGATGCGCGTGCTGAATTTCAATACCTGGCTTGCGCGACGCTGGGATGATCCGGCATTTCCTCTGGCGTTTCCGTGGTTCAACACGCCGCGTTACTGGTCGGATTACATTCTGGAGTTGAAAGAGCTGCTGACGGGTCTGCAGCAGCCCGCGTTGTCGATGCCGGAAATTTAGTTGCGCGCAAAAAAAGAAGGCCCCCGAAGAGGCCCGCAAACATTGCGCGATTAAACCGGTAATCAACGTGAGGGATGCAACCCGTCTAGCGCAATTGCAGGTTCGGGGCAACGCGCCAACGCCGCTACGCAAATAGACGTATTACCCCGCCTGGATACCAAAAATGGCGTCTCGGATCCGAATAATGTGACATTTTTCATTAAATTTTTGAGATTTAATTCCGAAACGTAATTAGTATCCTCCGATGAGCCCGGCAACTCATCACCCAAATGGGTTAAATTTGGCTAAATCGCGAATTATTACCGCTAACAAAGCCGGGGAAACGATAGTAACAGTCAATCAGTGTCCATCCCGTACCAATTCAATCAGGCCCTGCGCGACCTGATCGTCGGCAACCTGGCCGGATTCGAACCGGTCGTGCAGCCGCGCGAAGGCAGGCTGCGTGCCGCGGTTGCGTTCACCCTGGTCGACTGCAGCGAACCCGCGAATATCGACAATATCGAGTACCGGGCATCGCGTCGAAGCGAGGCCGCGTTCATCCTGACTCGGCGCGCGTCCCGATTGTCGAGCCATGCGGGCCAACGCGCGTTTCCGGGCGGTCGTGTCGATTCGGGCGAAACCTTGCAACAGGCCGCCCTGCGCGAACTGGAGGAGGAAGTGGGATTGAGGCTCGACGGTGAGGCCATACTCGGTCGGCTCGACGATTACCCGACGCGCTCCGGTTACGTGATTACGCCGTTTGTCGTCTGGGGCGGATCCGACGTGGCGTTTCAACCGAATCCCGCCGAGGTTAGAACCGTCCACCGGATTCCTTGCAGAGAGCTGTTGCGTAACGATGCACCGATGCTCGAAGCCATCCCGGAGAGCGAGCACCCGGTGCTGCGCATGCCGCTCGGCGATGCGTGGTTCGCCGC
>JBFGQE010000241.1:0-4369 GCA_041564355.1 Gammaproteobacteria bacterium
CACGGTGGTCGTTTTGCCGGTACCGGGGCCGCCCGAAATGACGCAAAAGGATTTGTTTGCGGCGCGAACAATCGCGTCCATCTGGTCGGCGTCGACCGTATCCCCGAGCGCGAACAGGCGGCCTGCCTGCTGCTTGATCGCGGTTGCATCCTGCTCGACCGCACCGTCCAGCAGGCTGAGAATTTTGCGCGCAACCTGGTACTCGTAATGCCAGTAACGGTTCAGGTAGAGACGACTGCCATCCAACGTCAGCGGCGCGCTTTCACCGGGCTCGCCAATAGCGGGGCAGGAGCGCAGACGACGACGCCAGTCTTCAGCGTCGGTCGGGGCGTCGAGTTGTGCAGGATCCAGCCGAGCACTTTGCCAAAGCGGTGTTGCGCCGAAGTCATCCAGCTCGATACAGACATCGCCCCGCAGGTTCGCCTCGCAGGCCAACGCCGCGCTGAGACAAGGCAGCTCGTCGATCGACAGCCGCGCCTTACGGGCGATTAACTCGGCAAAGTAATAGCTTAACCAGTCGATTTCGCCGCTGCGCGCGAGCCGATGGAGTATTCCGCTCATGATTCGGCCTCGCCGATTGCGGTGAAGGCGAATAATCGTTCGAGCCGCTCCAGGGTCTCGAGCTCCGGTCGCGAGAAGTGCACGCCGAAGCGGTGGCCATGGCTCGGTCGCAGGCCGCGCAGAAACAGGTAAAAACTGCCGCCGAAATCTCGCGCGTAGTCATAATCGACGAGGCGCTGTCCCAGGTAGCGATGCAGCGCGACCGAGTAGAGCAGGGACTGCAAGTCGTAGCGGCGCTCGAGCATTGCACGTTCGAGTCGTCCCGGGGCATAGTCATCGAGACGAGCACCGAGAAAATTACTCTTGTAATCGGCGAAGTAATAGCGTCCAGCGTGTTCGAAAATCAGGTCAATCACGCCGGCTACCAGGCCGCTGAAATCCGCGCTGGTAAGCGGCTGTAGCGGAACCTCGACGAGCGATTGCAGCAGTTCGTTCAGGGTCGAGATCGACACCCGGTCGAGCGCAAAATCGAAGTTCAGCTCGTTCAGGCGTCGCGCCGGAGACAGCTCTTGCAGGCTCGGGCCTTCCTGCGCCAGCGAGGTTTGCGTGATGCATTTCAGCCATTGCACCAGCGTGCGCCGCTGCTCGTCGGTGGTGATGCCGGAGCCGGGTAAAAAACGCGGCAGCAGGGATTTGCACTGCGTGTCGATGTCGGCCTGGAAATCGAGGTGCTCGAGCAGCGAGTGCAGCAGTAATCCGATATGGCTGCCGGCCGGGAATTCGAGAATCGGGTCGCCTTCGCCCCGCGGCGCGCCGAGCTGGGCCGGTTGATGCACGCCGCGCGTAAGCGCGGTAAAACTGCTGACTCGCCAGCTGGCCAGGTTGCTGCGGGTAAATTCGGCGAGCTGCAGGGACGCGTTGGTTGGTTCCCCGGCGAGGCCGCCGGGAACCGGCGTAAACCCGGGCAAGCTGACCCGCTCGATACTGCCGCCACCGCGTTGAATCAGCGCGTCGAGGTCGTTTTCGAAATCGAAATCGGCGGCGAATCCGTCGATCGCAGTATGCCCGAGGTCTGCCGGTGATTGCTTCGAGTGCAGTAACCAGGCCAGCGCGGTCTGTCGGGCGTACCCGGAATAACCCGGACTGCCGGCCGTGCCCCAGGCGAGATAAACTTTTGCGCGGGCCCGGGTCAGCGCGACGTAAAGCAAGCGCAGATCTTCGGCAAGGCGCTCTTTCTCGGCCTCGTGCCAGCGGCGCGGCAATTGTTCCGTACCGAGATCGGCACAGGGCTTCAGCTCGGCATCGTGGAAATATACCGGCCCTTTGTGATCGACCTGGCGGCAGTACCACAGGAACGGCACGAACACGACCGGGTACTGCAAGCCCTTGGCGCCGTGAATCGTGACGATCTTGACCAGCGCCTCGTCGTTCTCGAGACGCAATTCGGCCTCCTCGTTGTGCTCTTCGTCGAACTGCTCGGCGAACCAGGCGAGCAGCGGCGACATGCCGGCACGCAGCAGCGATTGCTGGTGCAGCAGTTCGCCGAGATGCAACAGGTTGGTCAGACGTCGTTCACTCTGCTCGCGTTGCGCAAGCCTCGAGCTGATCTCGAAACGATGCAGCAGTGCCTGGAACATGGTGATAAAACCGTGGTGTTGCCAGCTGTCCTGCAACTCGGCCAGGTTATCCAGCCATTCCTGCCAACGATCATCGTGATCGGTAATCCCGGCTATCTGCGCGTAATCGAGGTCGAGCAACGACGATGCCAGCGAGCGGCGCAGCTGCATCGGGTCTGGGTAACGCGCTATCGCGAGCAACAGCTCGTATAATCCTTCCGCTTCGTCGCTATCGAACACCGAATCGCGACCGATCGTAACCGTACGAATGCCATGGGCATGCAGGACCTGGCTCAGCGCGCTTCCTTCCCGGGTGGTGCGCACAAGGACCGCGATATCCCCGCTTTGCAGCGGACGATCTCCAAGCATCGTCGGACCGTTGTCACGGTAGCCGAGCAGCGAGGCAATTTCCCCGACGATCGCGAGGTTGATCTGCTCGCGCATGTCGTCGCGGCTGAAATTTTTCTGTTTGGCGTCGAGGGGTAGTTGCCACAGGGTCATCGCCGCGGCGGGCTGGTTATCCTGCAACAGTTGCAACGCGTCGTTATCGGCGACCGACGCGACCGGGGAAAATGCAATCGAATCCGCGTAAACGAAGGCGTCTTCGCGATGCGTGAACAGGGTATTGATCGCTTTGACCAGCCGCCGATGCGAGCGCCAGTTGGTTGGCAGGCTGTAACAACGCAACCCGGACAGCCGGCGCGCCTGCATGTAGGTGAAGATATCACCACCGCGAAAACTGTAGATCGCCTGTTTCGGGTCCCCGATCAGGGTCAGGCTGCGGGTCTCGGCGGAGGCATAGATATGCCGAAAAATCCGGTACTGCGTCGTGTCGGTATCCTGGAATTCGTCGATCAAAGCGACCGGCATCTGCTGACGGATTCGATCGGCCAGTGTCGCGCCCGCGCTGGATTCGAGCGCATCAAGCAGGCCGGTTAGCTGATCCTGAAAAGCGAGCGCGGGTATTTCGTGCTTGACGTCGCGGACCCGGTCGGCGACGAAGCGGAAGGCGTCGGCCAGGAGAAGCGGCCTGATCCGCGCGGTTAATTCGGTCCAGTCCCGGGCGATAGGATCGATTTTGAGCAACAGCGGGTGCGCGAGTCGTGGGTCCGTGCCGCGCCCGGTTGCGGTCGAATGCTCGTCCAGCCAGCTTGTGGCGAGGTAGGGGAAATTCGCGAAAGGCAAAGCCGCGGTCCCGGCGCCGAAAAAACCATCCGCCTGGGCGAAGAAATCGTCGAGATTCTCCTGCTTGTAGGGCAAGGACTGCTTGCGACTCAAGGCCTTCGACGAGGTCAGAATATCGACGATCTGGTCACGTTCCTTTTGCCACTGCGGCGCCAGCGAGTGCAGCGCCTCCGCGATATCGCGTATTTCTGCAACCAGCGCATGCGTATCGGCACGGCCTTCCGGCAGCAGGCGCAGGCGAGGTTTCTGGCGCAATTCGAGCAATATGCGGATAAGCTCGTCGAGAGATGGCAATTCGCTGCGCAACAGATCCCAGGCGCCGGGTTCAAGCGCGTAGACCTGCCGACGCCACCAGTCGCGTATCACATCTTCCCAGATCGAGTCGTCGTTGCTCAGCAATTCGGCGTCGAGAAACTGTCGGCCCGCCAGCGCGAAATCCTGCAGACAGCGCTGGCAGAAACCGTGTATTGTCGAGATCGCCGCTTCGTCCATCGCGCGCAATGCAAATTGCAGGTGGCGCAGCCAGGCTTCCTGTTGCAAATCATCCAGATCCCGGTACCTCGACTGTAAGCGATGCAGGAATTCATCGCCGGGATCGACGCGTTCCTGGAAACAGTGCAATACCTGGTAAAGCCGGTTGCGGATTCGGCCACGTAATTCCTCGGTCGCGGCAATGGTAAACGTGACCACGAGTATTTGCGCAGGCTGACGGCCGGCGAGAATATGCCGCAGGTACAGGTCGGCGATGGTATGCGTCTTGCCGGTGCCGGCGCTGGCCTCGATCAACGCGATGCCGTCGAGCCCGAGTTCGAGCAAGGTCTGCGGATCGAGATTGATGCTCTCTGGGAGGCTAGTCATGCGCGTTCACCGCGGCAACCAGGGGGCCAAATACTTCGCGCGCGAGGCGTTTAAATTGTGGGTCGTCCAGCGGGTCGGCAACCCCTTTATGCAGGGCGATGCGGATGAAAGGATCATCCCGATCACCCGGAGGCGCCTGTTCGAAGTCACCGCTCAGCCAGGCGTTGCGGGCTTTACGTCTTGCGGCTTCGGGATCCTGCTGTTGCGCC
>JBFGQE010000242.1:0-4349 GCA_041564355.1 Gammaproteobacteria bacterium
AGGTCAGCGGCCACCGCGCCGATTCTCTTTTTTGACATTCGCGCGCCAGTCACGTAAACAAAGGTCAGCGAGGCGGCAGGCAAGTTTGGGCTACTGTTGTTGCCTGCCGCCGACCAGCTGAAAATAAAATCGTGGATCAAAAATGCAGCCATCATCCGGCATTGCGCCAGCGGGTTACAAGCTGATCGACGACGCCTGGGGCGGCCTCGCGTCGATGCTGGTGGCGCTGCCGTCGTCGATTGCGTTCGGCGTACTGGTGTTTTCGGCGATCTCGCCGGAGCTGGTCGGGCAGGGCGCCCTGGTCGGCATGATCGGCGCCGCGGCGCTGGGCCTGGTCGCGCCGCTCACCGGGCGTACGCCGGGATTGATTACTGCCCCCTGCGCCCCGGCGGCGGCGATCCTGACCGGTCTCGCGGTGGTGCTGGTCGACAGCGGCGTGGCCATCGAGCGCATCCCCGGACTGCTCGCGCTGACCGCGCTGATCTCGGCGCTCCTGCAGGTGATCTACGGCCTGGTGAAGGGCGGCCGACTGATCAAGTATATTCCGTACCCGGTGGTGAGCGGCTATCTGTCGGGCGTGGGCCTGATCATTGCACTGAGCCAGCTGCCCAAGCTGCTTGGCTTGCCCGACGGCGCGGGATTGTTGCAGGGATTGTCGTCGCCCGGCCTGTGGCAGTGGCCGGGGATTGCCGTCGGGTCGATAACCATCGTCGTTATGATCATGGGCCCGCGTATCACGACAAAGATACCGGCCGCGATCATGGGCCTGGTGGCCGGCGTCGTCGCTTATTTCGTTCTGGCTATTTTTGTGCCCACGCTGATGTCGCTCGAATCCAACCCGCTGATCATCGGCCCGATCAGTTCGTCGGGTTCTTTCTTCGACACCGTCAGCGAGCGTTTTGGCTCGTTGCTGCGCATCGAGATGGAGGATCTCGAACTGGTCATCTATGCCGCGGTGGCGTTATCGGCCCTGCTCTCCATCGATACCCTGAAGACCTGCGTCGTGCTCGATGCGCTGACCAAAAACCGGCACAACTCGAACCGCGAACTGTTCGGACAGGGGATTGCCAACCTGGCCGCGTTCGGCGCGGGCGGCATGCCGGGCGCCGGCACCATGGGGCCGACGCTGGTAAACGTAAGCAGCGGTGGCCGAACCATTCGCTCGGGGGTGGCCGAGGGCATCCTGGTGGTGCTCGCGATTCTCGCTTTATCGCCGCTGATCGCCTGGGTACCGATCGGCGCGCTTGCTGGCATCCTGCTGGTGGTCGCGTTTCGCATGTTCGACTGGGACGCGTTCGCCCTGCTGCGCCACGCGGAAACGCGCCTCGACTTCATCGTCATCGCCGCGGTCGTCGTCGTTGCCGTGACGGTCGGATTGATCGCCGCGTCGGCGACCGGCGTCGGCCTCGCCATCCTGCTGTTTATCCGTGACCAGATCCGCGGCTCGGTGCTGCGCCGCAGGGCTTCGCTGCAGGAGGTATCGTCGAAGACGCACCGGCTCGAATCCGAGCGTGATATCCTCGCCGAACGCGGCGATCTGGCCAGCGTTTACGAATTACAGGGCAACCTGTTTTTCGGCACCACCGACCAGTTGTTTTCCGAGCTCGAGCCCGACCTGCTCCGCAGCAAGTGGATGCTGTTCGACATGCGCCGGGTGCAGTCGATGGATTACACCGCGGCGCATTTGTTCAAGCAGATGCAGGACCGGCTGCAGGAGCGTGGCGGCGAGCTGATGTTCAGCGGCATGCCTTCGAGCCTGCCCAACAGCCGGGACCTGCATGAATACATGATCCGGGTCGGTCTGGTCGGCGAGCGGGGGCGGGACATCAGCATTTTCGAAACCCGTGACGAAGCGCTGGAGTGGATGGAAAACCGGATCCTCGCGGAATCTGGACTGACCAGCGAGACCGACGACTCGGTTCTCGATCTCGGTGAAATCGAACTGTTGCGCAAGTTCGAGCCCGACATCATCGACGAACTGCGCGACTTCGTCTACGAGCGTTCGGTTCCCGCGGGGCAGAACATATTCGAGCGCGGCGACAAGGGCGACGAGATTTACCTGATACGACGCGGCAGCGTGCGCATCATCCTGCCGTTGAAGCGCGGCAAGGTGCATCACCTGGCGACCTTCCGGCGTGGCGACTATTTCGGGGAAATGGCGTTTCTCGACAAGCGCAAGCGCTCGGCCGATGCGGAAGCCAAGACCGACTGCGATTTGTACGTGTTGTCGAGAAAGCAGTTCAATGCCTGGGTGTCTCGCGATGCCGCCCTCGGCGTGCGCATATTCGAACGCATCGCGCGCGCGATCTCGTTGCGTCTGCGCCAGACGGACAAGGAACTGCGCGCCATCGAGGATCGCTGATTTTCGGCAGGTATACTGTCCTCGAGAAACCCGGCAGATAAAGCATGCGTCTTTCCAAATCACAGTACATCCGAGGGCTGCAATGCCTGAAGGCGCTGTGGCTGTACAAGTATCGCAACGAGCTCGCGGCCGCGCCGGACGCGCGCCGGCAGCACTTGTTCGATACTGGCCACCGGGTAGGCGAACTGGCGCAGCGGTTATTCCCCGGCGGTGTCGAAGTCGCTTATCGCAAGGCTGATTACGCGGGGATGATCGATGCAACCGCCCGCCTGGTCGAAACCGGCAAGATTATCTACGAGGGTTCGTTTTCCGCCAACGGCGTATTCGTGCGTGCCGACATCCTGGTCCGGAACGGCAAAGCCTGGGACCTGTATGAAGTCAAGGCAACCGCCAGGACCAAGCCGGTGCACAAGCCGGATGTCGCCATCCAGTGGTACGTGATCGGTCAACACCTGCCGTTGAACAGGGCATACCTGGTGCATTTGAATACCGGCTACGTGCGCCGGGGCGAGCTCGACGTGCTAAGCCTTTTCACCATCGACGATGTTACCGAAGCCGTCCGGGATGAACACGCGGCCATCGAAGAAAACCTGAACCGGTTCGAGCTCGTGCTGGGCGGAGAGGAACCGGATATTCCGATTGGCACGCATTGCAATAATCCTTACGAATGCGATTTTCGCGCTTACTGCTGGCGCGACGTGCCTTACCCGTCGGTGCTGGACCTGTGCCGGTTAAACGGAAACAGGAAGTTCGAGTATTACCACCGGGGCATCGTGACCTATGAAGATGCCAGAAACCATATCGACCTGAACGCCGTCCAGTCTTTGCAGGTCGATACCGCGCTGAAGCGTGAGCTGTATATCGATGCCGGGGCGATCGGCGAATATCTCGGTGATGTCCGTTACCCCATCAATTTCCTGGACTTCGAAACCTTCCAGGACGCGATCCCCCGGTTCGACGGCCAGGGGCCATACCAGAATATTCCTTTCCAGTATTCGCTGCACGTATTGCACGAAAGCGGTGAACTCGAGCACAAGGAATTCCTGGCGGACGAGAATGAAGACCCCCGCCCGAAACTGGCCCGACAGCTACTCGAAGATCTGACCGAGGCAGGCACCATATTCGCGTTTCACCAATCTTTCGAACTGAGCGTCATCAACGGCCTGGCCCGACACCTGGAAGAATATGACGCGAGGTTACTGGCGCTGAAGCGCCGGTTCAAAGATCTGGAAATTCCGTTTAACAGGCTGATGTATTACCACCCCGATTTTCATGGCAGTTTTTCGATCAAGTCGGTGTTGCCCGCGCTGTTTCCGAACGACCCCGAGCTGGATTATAAAAAGCTGGCCGTGCAGAGCGGGGACGTGGCGATGGATCTCTTCCCGCAGCTGCATGCAATCGACGACCCGGACGAAAAAGAAGCCATACGGGCGTCGTTACGCGCGTACTGCCGTCTCGATACCCTGGCGATGGTGAAGATCTGGGAAAAGCTGTGTGCAATAAAAGGGGTCAGTGTCGATTGATGCCCAGGCCAATCAGGGACAATTGACACTGAATGTTTGATTCAGGAATCAGGATTACTTCTTCAGCTCGATCGAAAATTCGCTGACGGATCGGTCCTGCCGTTGGCCTTTCTGCACGACATTCAATATCGGTTTGCCCACCTCGTTATCCAGCAACCTCATGTAGGCGGCGACCCGTACATTGTCTGCGGCAAAGCCGACAATCGTCACGCGTTGATCGTCTTCGTTTATTTGCTCTACCGTGACGCCGTCCAGTCGTAATGCCTCGAGCGTCGCTTTGAGGTTAGCGGGAAGAGCGGAAGACGTGCCGGGATCATCAGGCGGATACGCCCGTTCATTGCTCAGGCTCGTTACCGGGCTGTCGGGCCGGTAGGCTGTCTCGATCGTCGCTTCGGTGTCCGGGGCAGGTTGGTTTTCGATGCGCGGAGTCGCCGCCTCGTTTTCAACGGGAAGGGCGCTTGCCG
>JBFGQE010000243.1:0-4315 GCA_041564355.1 Gammaproteobacteria bacterium
CGCCGCCGATCCAGCCTTTCTCGAGTACCGCGACGTTGGTGATGCCGTGCTCCTTGGCGAGGTAGTACGCGGTCGCGAGGCCGTGGCCGCCGCCGCCGATGATCAGCACGTCGTACTCGGCCTTCGGCTCGGGGCTGCGCCAGGCCGCGGCCCAGTTCTCGTGGTAACTGAGCGCGTTGCGGGCGAGAGAAAAGATCGAGTACTTGCTCATGGACCGGGTCGAGTATTCGAGGCGCGTAGAGTATCAAGCCTGCCGACACCGCGTAAAGCGATGCCGGCAGGGATATCGATGCCGCGTCGGGAATGGATAACTTCGTGGCGCATTAAACGCCTTTCAGTAATGCATTCAACCGTTTAGCGGATAATATTGTGTTCGGGGCCGAACGGAAAACGGGTAATATTTTCCGCGCCATCCTCGGTCACGATCAAGATGTCGTGCTCGCGGTAGCCGCCGGCGCCATCCATGCCCTCCGGCAGCGTGATCATCGGTTCGATCGACACCACCATGCCCGGTTCGAGAACGGTGTCTATATCCTCGCGCAACTCGAGCCCGGCCTCGCGGCCATAGTAATGCGACAGGCTGCCGAATGAATGACCGTATCCGAAAGTACGATATTGCAGCAGGTCATAGCCCAAAAATATCTCGTTCAGTTCGGCCGCGATTTCGCTGCACACCGCGCCCGGCTTAATCAGCGTCAGGCCCTTGCGGTGTACCTCGCAATTGATTTCCCAGAGCTCCAGTTCGCGCTTGCTCGCCGAGTCGAAAAAGAGCGTGCGCTCGAGCGCCTGGTAGTAACCGGAAATCATCGAAAAGCAGTTCAGACTCAGGATGTCGCCTTTTTCGACACGACGCGACGTGACCGGGTTGTGTGCACCGTCGGTGTTGATGCCCGACTGGAACCAGGTCCAGGTGTCCATCAGCTCGGTGTGTGGATAGGTATTTGCGATTGCGCGCACCATCGCCTGGGTCGAATGCAGGGCTACCTCGTATTCCGGCACGCCTTCGGCGATGGCTTCGACGCAAGCCGCGCCACCGATGTCTGACACGCGCGCGCCCTGGCGAATCAGCGCATGCTCTTCGGCCGATTTGATCATGCGCAGTTTCATTGTCGGCAAGCCGATGTCGACGAATTCGGCCTCGGGCAGGAATTCGGCCAGTTTTTCGCGCCGCTCCAGCGTCAAGTGATCGTACTCGATGCCGACGCGCACCTTGCCCGGAACCAGTTTTTGCAGCGTGCGGAAATAATTGTCGCGTTGCCAGTCGGTGTAAACGATGTTGTCGGCGAAACTCTGGCGCCATGGCTGGCCACCGTCAATGTTAGCGCTGACCGTGGTATGCGCATCGTGCGTCACCACCAGCGCATAGGGACGCCCGAACGAACAGTAGACGAAGTCGGCGTAATAATTGATGTTATGGATCGACGAAAAAATCGCGGCATCGATGTTTGCTTCGGCCATGACCGCGCGCAGCTTGCTCACGCGATTGTTCATTTCCTCGGCGGAAAAAGTTGGCTTGTCCTTGACGCCGTTCTCGAGGTTGATTGTTTGTGGTCTTTCTATTGTGGTCATGATTTTTCCCGATCAGTTCATGGGTTAAGTAAAATTGCAGGTGCGCAAGTTTCATCGCCAGCCTGTCCTGTCAATGCCTGACCTTTGGCAGGCAGAAAACGTTTTCGGCAGCGAAGTGAAGGTAGAATGTATTGCCGAGTTTGAGATCGAGCGATTCGATATCGCGCTGCTGTTTTTGTACCTTGAGTTCGTCGCCATTGGCGGCTTCGAAATACAGGGTCGCGACCGAGCCGATGAATTCCTCACCGACGATGGCAACCTTCAGCTCGTTGTCATTACCGGTGGCCGCGGCCGACACTTCGATCATATCCGCGCCGAGGACCAGGTCGACTTCGCTACCAGCCTGGCTGGTATTGTCGTCGGCCACTGCCGACCTGATTCTGCCCAGCGCTGAATCGCAATCGATCACGCCCGCCTCGCGCGCGCTCACGGTGGCGTCGATGATATTGTTGGTGCCGACGAACTCGGCGACGAAGCGGCTCGCCGGCGTGCGGTAGATCTCGCGCGGGGTACCGACCTGTTCGACGAAACCCTCGCTCATGATGACGATGCGGTCGGCCATCGCAAAGGCTTCGGAATGACTGTGGGTCACGTAAACGAAGGTGATGCCGAGTTCCTTTTGCAGACGCGTCAACACCGTCTGCATGCGCACCACGAGGCTCGCATCGAGCGCGCTCAGCGGTTCGTCGAGCAACAGCACCGGCGGTTCAGTGACCAGCGCCCGGGCCAGCGCGACACGCTGCCTCTGCCCTCCCGAGAGTTGCTCGATGTTGCGCTCGGCGAACTGCGCGATCTCCATGCGCTCGAGCCACTTCATCGACCTTTCGACCCGTTCGGCCTTGCCGACGCCGCGCATCTTCAGTCCAAACTCGACATTTTCCAATACGCTGAGAAATGGAAACAAGGCCAGCGATTGCCAGACCAACGGCGTTTCACGCTGATGCGGTTTCAGCTCATTGGTGCGCTTGCCGTTCAACCTGATTTCGCCCTCGCTGGGGGTATCCAGGCCAGCGAGCATGCGCAGTGTCGTGGTTTTACCGCAGCCGCTCGATCCCATGATCGCGAGAAATTCGCCGGCTTCGATCTCGAGGTTCATGGTCTTGACCGCAACCGAACTACCGAATTGTTTAACGACATTTTCAAATACGATTTGCGATTCGCTCATTGCTGGCTCCACGGCTAGGATTTCGCCGGTTGGCGGGTGATAAAAAATAACTGGGCGATGATGACCAGGGTCATCGTGGTCGCGAATACAAACGATCCAATGGCGTTAATTTGCGGGTCGACGTTACCCTGCAGAATTTCCAGAATCGTGACCGGAACCGTCTTGTTTAACCCGGATACAAACCAGGCGATGGCAAACTCGTCGAACGAAACCGCCATGGTCAGACACAGCGCCGAGACGATCGATGGCAGCGTGAACGGTATGACGACATTCTTCATCGCCGACCATTCGTTGGCCCCGAGATTCCACGCCGCCGATTCGAGGTCCTTGTCCATTTGCTGCAGGCGCAGGCGAATAACGGCCATCGCAAAAGGCGCGCATAACACCGTATGCGCAATAATTATCGACCAGATCTGGCCGGAGGTACCGATGCGCGAAAACCATGCGAGCATCGCAAGCGCGAGGATGATCAGCGGAATCGTCGGCGGCAGCAGCGCCAGGGCCAGATAGGCGTTCTTGAATTTGAATTCGTAGCGAAAGTCGGTGTACGCGGTGCAAAACCCGATAAAGGTAGCCAGAATCGCAGTGGTAAATGCAACGATGATACTGGTCTTGATCGCATCCCAGACATCGGGATCGTTGTATACCGTGTCATACCAGTGCCAGGTAAAACTGCCCAACGGCAGCGAAGGGAAGCGATCGGAATTAAACGAAAAAATAACGCTGGTAATAATCGGCGCAAACACGAACAGGAATACCAGGATCAGGTAAACGCGTAAAAACCAGACTATCAGGATGTCTTTGGTCATATCGATTACCTCTTTTTGTAGGCCAGCTTGATCGCGCTGAAGGCAACCGCCATTAGCGTGATCATCATTACCACCGCGATAACCGCCGCGCGTGGCCACTGTTGCCCGGACTTGGTCGTGTCGATGATCAGTATCGGCAGCGTAGGCGGCTTCGAACCGCCGAGGTAATAGGGACTGACAAAATCGCCGAAACTGAGGATAAAACAGAACAGCGCGCCGATAATCAGCCCGATTTTGGCCGACGGGATGATCACCGAAACAATGGTGCGGATGCGCCCGGCACCGAGGTTATGGGAAGCCTCTATCAGGTTTCTATCGATATTGGCCATCGACAGTGTTTGCAGGATGATGACCAGCGGCAGGGTTAGCGTCAGGTATCCAACCACCGTGGCAAACATCGTGTTCAGCATCGTGTAAGGACCGAGGCCGATATAGCTCAGTATTTCGTTGACGATACCGGCTTCCGCCAGCAGCACGTACCAGGAAAACGTACGCACCAGGTAACTGGTAAAAAACGGGATGATCAAAAAGAATATCGCCCAGCGGCGAGTGGTTTCGGAGACCTTGAACGCGAGGCCATACGCAGCCGGGAAGGCCAGTAGCGTCGCGGCGATCGTGGCCAGGGCCGCCAAACCGAGGGAGAGGCCATAGCTATCCCAGAAATAGCCCCTGGAAAGCATTTTCGCCCAGTTGACGAATTCAAAGGCCTCGGTCATGCGGTAATTTTTGACCAGGAAAAAAGACATCGCGACCATGAAAATCAACGGCGCGA
>JBFGQE010000244.1:0-4299 GCA_041564355.1 Gammaproteobacteria bacterium
GGATTTAGCGCCGATGTGCGTGATTTCGCGGCCATCGAAACGGGCCTGCAAAAGGTCCACCAAACCTTTGGCGAGTTCGACGTCGTGGTATCCGGCGCCGCGGGTAATTTCCCGGCTACCGTCAACGGCATGTCCCCCAATGCCTTTCGCAGCGTCGTGGAAATCGATCTGCTGGGAACCTTTCACGTCATGAAGGCAAGCTTTCCCCTGCTGAACAAGCCGGGCGCCAGTGTTATCAATATATCCGCGCCGCAGGCATTTTTGCCGATGGAAGCCCAGGCTCACGTCTGTTCCGCCAAGGCCGGCGTCGATATGATCACGCGCACGCTGGCGCTGGAATGGGGGCGGCACGGCGTTCGCATCAATTCCGTGGTTCCCGGCCCGATCGACGGCACCGAGGGCATGGCGCGACTCGCACCCGACGAATCGGTCCGCCAGCGCGTGGTCGACTCGGTACCCCTGGGCCGCATGGGCTCGCCGACGGATATCGGTCATGCCTGCCTGTTCCTGGGGTCCGGGCTGAGCAGCTATATTAGCGGTGCTATTCTGCCGGTCGACGGCGCCTGGTCGCAGAGCGGATGTGGCGATATGAGCGCTTACCTCGGCAGCCTGGCCCGCCAGTTCGAACAGCGCCAATCGAACGACAAAGGCAATTAGACGATGATCGCAGTCGAAACCGCGGCTATTTTTTTCGCCGCCTCCGTGGCGCTCGGGCTCGCGCCGGGCCCCGACAACATCTTCGTTTTAACCCAGTCCGCGTTGCACGGACGCAAAGCCGGCTTGCTGGTTACCCTCGGCCTGTGCACCGGATTGCTGGTACACACGGCCGCGGTAGCGCTCGGCGTGGCGGCCATTTTTCTAACCTCGGCGCTGGCGTTCAACCTGCTGAAAATGGCGGGCGCAATCTACCTCCTATACCTCGCCTGGCAGGCTTTCCGGGCGAAAACCGCCAGTCTCGACGAGCCTCGCGGCGTCGGCCTGGCCTTGCCCAGGCTCTACCTGCGCGGGGTCATCATGAACATTACGAATCCGAAGGTAGCGATATTCTTTCTTGCCTTTCTGCCCCAGTTCGCCGATCCCGCAAGGGGCCCGATAACCCTCCAAATCATGCTGCTGGGCAGCCTGTTTATTGTCGCCACGATACTGGTATTCGGCGCCATCGCGTGGTCGGCAGGCTTTCTCGGGGAATGGCTGAAGGGCTCGGGGCGCGCGCAAATAGTCCTGACTCGCGTTGCCGGGACCATTTTCGCGGGCCTCGCGCTGCGCCTTGCCATCAGCGAGCGCTAACAGCGGCGACACCAGCATGCTGCGGGAAATCAAAAAAACCAGTCAGAAACGCGGGCAACCCAGGCGCCGATGGTTTGCCGATTCCGAGGTCGATTTGTTCGTCTGGCTGGACGATCAGGATGAGATTGTCAGCTATCAACTCACCTACGATAAACCGCACGCGGAAAAAGCGCTGCTGTGGGACAAGGAGACCGGCTTCAGCCACCTGGGCGTCGATGACGGATTCAATCCGGGAAAGCATCCGGGCAGCCCGCTATTCGTCGAGGACGGCAGCGTAAAGCCCGCGAAAATTATCGCCATCATCGAGAAGCACGCCGGTGAGCTGGACCCGGCAATCAAGTCTTTTATCATCACGGGCATCGAGGATCGACTGGGTTGAAACAATCCGGGCATTCGATTGGAAAAAATTCGTCGAGATCGGTCATGTTATGGACGAGTTGTTAAACCGCGGGGCCGCCCGGAAGCCGGATATCTACAACAAGGTATAATACGACGCGCGAGATTCGGTTAAAATCCTGCCAATAAACGATCAGACCCAGCCAGATGATTTGTGCGAGATGCAATGAGCCGATGGAAGCCTCGAAACATCGCGGCGTGCCGACCAGCACTTGCCCGAAATGTGCAGGAATCTGGGTCAGCGGTGAATCGTCACACCAGATCATTCTGCGTGAACCCGACGCGCCGGCCGTCGAGCGAGCCCTCGAATCGATGTTCAACCTTGAATTCGACGAAAGTATGCGGCGCTGCCCGTCCTGCGTCGACAAACGCCTGAAGACGGTTTTTATCGAAAACACCGAGCTCGACTTTTGTGTCAGCTGCAAGGGGCTTTATTTCGACCGCGGCGAACTGGACCGGGTTTATCCGGGCCGACGACGGGTCGAGCCGGTCGAATTCGACCACGCTGACGATGCCGAGTCCGAGAAAAGCATCTGGCGCACACTGAAAAATTTTTTCCGCGCCGATTAGCGCCCGGGACCCGTCTTTTTCCAAATTAGCGCGTCAAGGGCTAGACTGTCGGTTAATCCAACCGGGAGCAGCGCTATGAAACAGTTCGTTATCACCTATCTGGGCGGTAACCAGCCCGCGAACGAAGACGAGGGACGGCAGCACATGGCGCGCTACATGGCCTGGCTCAACGACCTCGGCGACGCGGCGGTGAGCCCGGCGAATCCGCTTGGCGGCACGCACACGATCGGCCCCGACGGCAGCGTCACCGAGGGCAGCAGCTCGTCGATGTCCGGTTATACGATCGTCGCGGCCGCTTCGCTCGACGACGCGATCGACATCGCGAAGCAATGCCCCTTCCTCGAGGTTGGCGGATCATTGGAAGTATCGGAACTACTCCAAATGCCGGGCCGGGCCGACGATTGACCAAATGAGTTGCGACAACGAAATCAAGGCGCCGCTGGTCGAAATTCGCGATAACCAGCGCCGCTCGCTCGCGCACCAGGAAGAACACCTCTCGATCACGCGCGAACAGATGGAGCGCGCCAACCGCCAGGTCAACGATTCGCTGGTGATGCAAAAGGCCGCAATCGACCGGGCAAAGCAGCTCACGCGCATCGTGATTCCCGTTATCGCGCTGTGCATCGGCATGATTGTTTACCTGATCGTCAACTACCTGTAGGACGAGCGCCGATGGCGGAGAAAAAAAAGATACGGATAAAACGAATCCACATCGGTTACTTCGATACCCCGTGCGGCGAACTGATGCTTGGCAGCCACAGCAAACGCCTGTGCCTGTGCGACTGGCGCGGTCGCAAGGATCGTAAGCAAATCGATGCCCGGCTGCAGAAGGGGATGCTGGGCAGGTTCGTCGAACATGAGGACAAACTGTTGCAGGAAGCCCGCAGACAACTCGACGAGTATTTCGAGCGCAAGCGCAAGCAGTTCGACCTGCCGCTGTTGATGGTCGGCTCCCCGTTTCAACGCATGGTCTGGAACGCGCTGTGCGAGATTCCCTACGGACAGACTTCGAGTTATCTCGACGTGGCCACGGCGATCGGCAATCCACAGGCGGTGCGCGCGGTGGCGAGCGCGAATGGCGCCAATGCACTCTCGATTATCGTGCCCTGTCATCGCGTGGTCGGCAGCAGCGGCACGCTGGTCGGATACGCCGGCGGGCTCGAAACCAAGGCGAAGCTGCTACGCCTCGAGTTCGACCTGCCCGGCTAGATCTGTGGCCTGCGCCCGCCCTCGGCCAACCGCCCGCAGAAGATTTGCTGCGCTCGATCCAGTCCACGAGGGCAAGATCGCCGACAGCGCAGCGGTCATCTTTTTTCAACCTTGCAGCACAACAAAGGAGTGACCCATGGAACTGGGCGTATTTTCGGTTAGTCTCTCAGTCAAAAACCTGGCCGCGTCTCGCGCTTTTTACGAAAAGCTGGGCTTTATCGCGTTTACCGGCAATCCCGAACAAAACTGGATGATCATGAAGAACGGCGATCACATCATCGGCCTCTTCCAGGGCATGTTCGAGGGCAATATCCTGACCTTCAATCCTGGCTGGGATAAAAACGGCAACACGCTCGAATCCTTCACCGACGTGCGCGATCTCCAGCGCGTGCTGAAGCAACAGGGGGTCAGGTTCGAGATCGAGGCCAACGAAGCCTCGGCCGGACCGGCGAGCTTCCTGCTGCTCGACCCGGACGGCAACCCGGTACTCGTCGACCAGCACGTTTGAACCGCGACGACCCGTTGTTTCGGTCCGTCCGGTACGCTCCCCGCTGCGCAGAATCGCCAATTTGCTCTAAAATCAATTACATCGTCGCGGCAAGCACGCGACCGGATCCGCGCATCGCGATTCGAGGAAATACGATGAAACGCTTACTCTTGTTCACCTCGCTACTAGTGCTCGCTAATGCCGGGCATGCCCGCCAAGGACTCTTGACATGAAACGACTATTTGTAACCCTCGCATTGCTCGCGCTCGCGCCTGCGGTTGCCGCGCAGGATAGCTACCAGAATCGCCTGTTTACGATAAACGCACCGGCTAGTTCCGGCGATTATGCCA
>JBFGQE010000245.1:0-4279 GCA_041564355.1 Gammaproteobacteria bacterium
AGGTTTCGAGATCTTCGAGCCGCGCATAGGGCAGACCCTGTTCGGGTACCTCTGCCGCGGATTGTTCGGTCGTCGCCGAAACGGGCGGCAAAGAGCGCAGCACGGCCTCGCAGTGTGAATTCGAATCGACGCCGAGCCCGATTTGCTCGGCCATGCGCGCCACGCTGCCGTGACGGCTGTAATAAACGTCCAGGATTTTATGCAATGATCTCGAGGACCTTGAGCGGAGGACGACCGATAACCGCCCGGTTCCCGAAGACGACGATTGGTCGCTGCAGCAGGGCGGGAAATTCGCAGATTGCCTCGATAATTTCGTCGTCGCTCAAGGAATCGTCATCCAGGTCGGCATCGCGATAGACCGGTTCCGTGGTGCGCATCAGGTCGCGCGCGGTAACGCCGAGCATGTCGATCAGGCTGCGCAGTTCGTCGGGTCCGGGCGGATCTTCGAGATAGTCGATTATTTCCGGCTTACAGTCGTGATCGACGAGAATTTGCAGGGTTTCGCGCGACTTGCTGCAGCTCGGGTTATGATAAATGACGAGTCTTTCGCTACTCATTGGCGGGATTCGGCGGCCAGATCTGAGGACGTTTTACCTCAACCCGGATTGCTTGGCAATATCTATCGATTGGGGGCCGGTCGGCGCGTTTTTCGGGCTCCCTATTCGAGTTTCTGGAAATGTCAGAGATCTGCACTAGAATAAGGTACGAATGAGTAATATTTACATGAAAAACTTGCCCTAAAGGGTTGATCAATGTAGTCTTCTGGGCACAATGGGCTAGCGATAATTAGTCAACTCCACAATTCGATAAAGTTCTTGGAGAAAAGAATAGATGAAACCTACTGAACTCCTTAAAGCGGCAGCTATTGCCGTGCTTACCTCGGGCCTGATGGTCGGCTGTCAGCAAGCGACGACTGACGATATGGCGACAGAAACCACGATGGAAGAAGAGTGTGAGGGTGCAACACCGGAAGTCCGTAATGCGATTTACGCCGCCAAGTTGAAAAACGCCAGGGCGAGAAATCTCGGTGCCGATTGGGAAGAAAACGCCAAGATCATCGAAGAAGCGGAACAGGCTGCGGAAGACTGCGAGCATGTTCGCGCCAAGATCCTGGCCAACAAGGCCGAGGACGCAGCGGCTGAAGCGATCGCGGCAATGCAGGCAGGCACCGAAACGGCCGAGCCGATGGCTGCACCCGCGGAAGAATCGCCTTACCTGGGCGGATACCTGGTTGTCAGTGGCGACAACCTGTGGTCTATCTCGGGTCAGGATACGATCTACGGCGACCCCTTCATGTGGCCGCTGATCTACAAGGCCAACTCGGGCCAGATCAAGGATGCAGACCTGATTTACCCCGGCCAGTATTTCTACATTCCGAAGGCGAATGGTCCCGAGCGCGCCGCTGCGATAGCGCATGCGAAGAATCGCGGCGCCTGGACGCTGGGTGAAACCGAGGCCTCGGACCTGGATTACCTGGCCCAGTAAGCCGACGTCAGTTCGAAAAAAGCCCGCGTCTCGCGGGCTTTTTTTTGCTATTGCTCCAGGTCACAGGCCGGCCGGTGAAAAAATGGCAAAATCGCTAAGTTTTCTCGCGCGTTGTTCCGATTAATCCGGGCAGCCAGTGAACTAACGAGGCCAGGCTATTTCTAATTCATCATGACTTGTCGATCGATCATCTGCCAAACCCTGTGCCGCGCCCTGGTCGGGCTTGCGCTCGCGCTCGGTTCGAGCGGTGCCTACCCGCTCGACATGCCGCTGACAACCATCGACGGCAAGCAATTCAACCTCGAGCAGTATCGCGGCCAGTGGGTCGTGGTCAACTACTGGGCGACCTGGTGCCCGCCCTGTATCGTCGAGATGCCGGAGTTGCAGGATTTTCACGATGCGCACAAGGACAAGGACGCAATCGTGATCGGTATTAACAGCGAGTTGATCGGTAAACAGCAACTGCTGACCTTTCTCGATGACTACTTCATTACCTACCCGATTTTCGTCTCGCGCCCGGTCCAGGAATCGGAACTCGGCCTGATCCCGGGATTGCCGACCACCTTCATGGTTTCACCGGAGGGCGACGTGGTCGCGCGCCAGGTCGGTCCGGTCACCCGCGACATGATCGAACAATTCATCGAGCGCTGGCCGACGCAATAGCTGGCGCGGCGATCGGGCGATGCAAGCGCCCGAATACCTGCTAATATGCTTTACAAACCAGGCAAAAAATTAAAACGTGACTAAACCCGACTGTACCCTGGATGGGATACTCGAAAAACTGGTCTCGCTGGACATGGTCGAGCAGGACAAGGCGAACATGATTTCGTCGCTGGTTTCCGCCCAGGATCGGAAGAACCTGCATCCGCTGGAAATCATCGCCAGCCGCCAGTGGAACAACAAGTCGAAGCCCGAGGAAGTGCTGACGCTCGACCTGCTGACCGATTGGCTCGCCGAGCAATCCGGCCAAACCCGCTATCATTTCGACCCGTTGAAAATGGATGTCGGCGCCTGTACCTCGATCATGTCCTACGCCTACGCGTCGCGCTTCAACATTCTCGCGGTCCAGGTCTCCGATACCGGCGTCGTGATCGCGGTGACGGATCCCTACGATACGGAATGGATGAGCGAACTCGAGCGTATCGTCAACAAGCCGATCTCGACGGTGCTGGCCAATCCCAAAGAACTGAAGAATTATCTGGTCGAGTTTTACAGCGTCAGCCGGGCGATGGATGGTGCTGGAAACAAGCTTGGCGCCGACATGCCGGGCAATATCCAGAATCTCGAACAGCTGATCGAACTGGGCAAAACCGGGGCCGTCGACGCCGAGGATCAGCACATTGTCAGTATCGTCGATTGGCTGATGCAGTATGCATTCAGCCAGCGCGCGAGCGACATCCATATCGAGCCGCGCCGCGAGCAGGGTAACGTTCGCTTTCGCATCGACGGGGTGATGCACCAGGTCTACGAGATTCCCGCCAACATCACCGCGGCGGTGGTCAGCCGGATAAAAATCATGGGTCGTCTCGACGTGGCGGAGAAGCGCAAGCCCCAGGACGGGAGAATCAAGACGCTGTCGCCCGATGGCGCCGAAATCGAGTTACGCCTTTCGAGCATGCCTACGGCCTTCGGCGAGAAACTCGTGTTGCGTATCTTCGATCCGGAAGTGCTGGTAAAGAATTTCACCGCGCTCGGCCTGGAGAAAAAAGAATCCGAAATCTGGGATTCGATGATCAGCCGGCCGCACGGCATCATCCTCGTCACCGGGCCGACCGGTTCGGGCAAAACCACGACGCTGTACACGAGCCTGAAATTTCTGGCGACGCCGGAGGTCAACGTCTGCACGATCGAAGATCCGATCGAGCTGGTCGAACCCAGCTTCAACCAGATGCAGGTCCAGCACAATATCGGTCTCGATTTCGCGTCGGGGGTCAAGACGCTGCTGCGCCAGGATCCCGATATCATCATGGTGGGTGAGATTCGCGACCGCGAAACCGCGGAAATGGCGGTGCAGGCAGCGCTCACCGGGCACCTCGTGCTGTCGACCCTGCACACCAACGACGCGCCTTCGGCGATCGCGCGCCTGACCGAAATCGGCGTACCGCATTACCTGATAACCGCGACGCTGATCGGCGTTGTCGCACAGCGACTGGTGCGCACCCTGTGCCCGCACTGCAAACATGAAACCAGTTTCGACCTAAACGACTGGCAAGCGTTGATCAAGCCGTGGACGACGTCGCCACCGGACAAGATCGCGGCCGCGGAGGGTTGTCTCGAGTGCCGCCAAACCGGTTTCATCGGGCGGGTTGGCATCTACGAAATGATGCCCCTGGTCGATGCGTTGAAACAGGAAATCAACGAGAACTTCGACCTGGTCAAGTTTCGCAAGGCCGCGATCCGACAGGGCATGAAGCCGTTGAACCTGGCCGGAGCGCAAAAGGTCGCGCGCGGCATGACCACCATCGAGGAAGTACTCAAGGTTGCGCCGCCGCGCTACGATGGCTAGTCGACCCGGGCGTGATCGCGGCGCGGTAAAGCTGTTGCGTGTGATCGGACTGGTGCTGCTGCTGAGCGCCTGCAGCGACGACGAGCTCTCGCCCGAGGAAGAAATCAGGCAATTTATCCAGCGCGGCGTCGAAGCGGCCGAACAGCGTAGTCTCGACGATTTGAATGCCATGGTGCATCCGGACTACCGGGATCAAAAGGGCTACAACCGTGAGCAGCTCGGCAAGCTGCTGCAGGCTTACTTCTTCCGTCACCGCAATATTCACCTGTTTAGCCGAATCGATGCAAT
>JBFGQE010000246.1:0-4278 GCA_041564355.1 Gammaproteobacteria bacterium
CTCGAGCGTTGTCGTAACGACGAGGTACGCGAGCGCTTTATGTTCATGTTTAATCGTTACCAGGATTTGATCGACCGGTTCAAGACCTCGGATTTGTCGGATTCGCAACCGACCAAGGGCAACATCGAGGGCGGCCTGACCACGATCGAGGAAAAAGCGCTCGGCAATATTCAGAAAATAGGTAAAGAGTGCCTGGTCGACGGCGTACTCGACAAGGCCGAGGCCCCGACCGGGCCGGGCCTGTGGTTTATGGATTCGTCATCGGCGGCAGCCGAAATGGTGACCCTGGCCGCGGCGGCCGGTTACGTACTGCATTTCTTTCCTACCGGACAAGGCAATATTATTGGCAACCCGATTCTTCCGGTGATCAAGATATGCGCGAATCCGCGAACCGTTCGCACCATGAGCGAGCACGTCGACGTCGATGTCTCGGGCTTGTTGCGCAAGGAAATGACCCCCGGAGAAGCCGGCGACAAGCTGCTCGATTCCATGTTTCGTACCGCCAACGGGCGGCTAACCTCGGCCGAGGCGCTCGGACATCGTGAATTCGTCCTGACCCGGTTGTACGAGAGCGCCTAGGACCGACCAACAGAGCAGATTATCGAGCCGTATCGACTTTTGTTTCGACTCGTTAGAAAACTGAACGATCAGAGGGGAGCTTGAGTAAAAACATGGGGCATTGGTGGGTTGCTCCGGATGGTGCAATGAAGACGTTTAATTTTTAAAATTATTTTCAACTTTCGTAATGTAGGTAAAAACGCATGACCATTGAGTACCTGAAAAAAGCAGAGAAATCGTCTTCTACCGGCGAAGACGATACGCGCAAAATCGTCGCGGAGATGCTCGCCGAAATCGAGGCTGGCGGCGAAGCCAAGGCTATCGAATACGCCAAGAAACTGGACAACTACGACGGCAACATCGTGGTGACTGCCGAAGAAATCGAAGCCGCCTCGGCCAAGGTTTCGCAACAGGTCAAAGACGACATTCAGTTCGCCTACGAGCGCGTCCGCGGATTTGCCGAAAAGCAACGCGAAGCCCTGATCGATTTCGAGGTCGAACTGTCACCCGGGCTATTCGCCGGCCAGAAACAGATCCCGGTCGCCACCGCGGGATGCTACGTGCCGGGCGGGCGCTACGCGCACGCGGCCTCGGCGATCATGTCGGTCGCTACCGCCAAAGCCGCTGGCGTGGATCACGTCATCGCCTGCTCGCCGCCGAAGCCGGGCGAAGGGATCAACCCCGCGATCATTTATACCGCCAACCTGTGCGGCGCCGACACCATCCTGGCGCTGGGCGGAGTGCAGGGTATCGCCGCGATGGCGTTTGGCCTGTTTACCGGTCATGCGGCAGACATCCTGGTCGGTCCGGGGAACCGCTTCGTTGCCGAGGCGAAGCGCATGCTCTATGGACGGGTCGGCATCGATTTGTTCGCCGGTCCCACCGAAATCGCGATTATCGCGGATAAGACGGCAGATCCGAGGATCGTTGCCAGTGACCTCGTCGGCCAGGCGGAACACGGGCTCGACTCTCCCTGCTGGTTGTTCACCACCGACCGCGACCTCGGCGAAAAAGTGCTCGAACTGATGCCCGGCCTCATCGCGAAACTGCCGGACACCGCACGCACCGCGGCGGAGGGCTCTTGGCGCGATTACGGCGAGGTCGTTCTGTGCTCGGATCGCGAAGAAGCGGCAACCATCAGCGACCAGTATGCGGGTGAGCACCTGGAGGTGCACGCGGAAGACCTTGACTGGTGGGTTAACCGGCTGCGCAACTATGGCTCCCTGTTCGTCGGTGAAGAAACGACCGTGGCTTTCGGCGACAAGTGTTCCGGCACCAATCACATTTTGCCGACCAAGGGTGCCGGGCGTTACACCGGCGGTCTCTCCGTGGGTAAATTCATCAAAACGGTTACCACGCAGCGCATGAGCCGTGAAGCGAACCGGGAAGTCGCCGCCGCCGCGGCGAGAATATCGCGGCTCGAGGGTATGGAAGCGCATGCCCGCACCGGCGACGATCGCCTGCACAAGTACTTCCCGGACGAAACCTTCAGGCTTCAGCCCTAGCCGATGCATTTTTTTCAACGCGCGCGGACGAGTTTTCCGGGATGCGGAGATGGTAACAATGGATGTCGAGTGCCGGCGTTCGCGCTGCGGTCGCCGACTCGACCGACATTTCATCAGGATCGAACCTGTATAACTTGATACTCGTGCCACTGGCACTGGACCAGAGCCACGGCCCGACAACGATGAAGCTTGCGTGTAAACTTCTTTCTCCGAAGGCGGCAAGATTATTCCTGCACGTAATCGACCAGATTCCCGGATTCGCCAACTACTACCTGCCGGCCGACAGCGAGGAAAAGATTCACGCTGACCCAAAACGGTTAGTCCAGCCCGCGATGACGGTTCCGGCGGACCGGACACCAAGCGCTGACCGCCGTATCTGCCGCCCCTCACCGCTGTCGCTCCAGCTCGCAGGGTGGCATGCAGGGTTCCACTTCGGCCGAGGCAGGTCGCGCACGGACCCGGTATTACCGCGACGACGATAGCGCGGCATCCACCTCAACCCGATATCCCGCCGGCGGGCTTTTCGGGTACCATTATCGGCTTCGGGGTGCGAGCGAACGTAGATGAAACTGGTTTCTGGCGCAATCACCAGCCGGCCGGCCTGTGCGGCCTGCACACTTAATCTGCCGACGCGACCGGAGTAGAACGAATGCTCGCTGCATTCCTTCGACATGGTTTATCAGGCGTTCTCGTTATTGTCCTGTTGTTGTATGCCGCGACCATCGCCTCTCATGCTTACCTTGAATTAGCCTTCAGCCAGTCACGCTTACCCGGCCACGAGGGTATTCTCGAATACGTTCCCGGGGCGCATTACCTGAGCGACAGTAATACCTTTTACTGCGTCGATTCTGCGCGCAGGAAACAGGGCCCCCCGGTGGAATGGATCGAGGGCCTGTGCGATACGGGGCCGATTCGCAGGGTGACAATATACTCCCGCTATCTGCAAAAAAGCTGGGGATTCTATCTCGACGGGCGCGACAGGATACGCTACAAGACATTCTCGGGGCGGCAATGAAAAAGTTTGTTCTGCCCTGGCTGCCGGCCCTGTTGCTGGTCTGGCTGCTTCTACTCACGCTACTGTTCGCGCTGCTCGATCAGCCGAGTGCGAGCGGGTTTATTTTCGACATTATCTACGGTATCCCGTTTCACCTGCTGGCTCTCGCGGCCTACTGCATCGCGGTTTACTACATCCTGGTGGAACGACGCCGCAGGCAACACCTGTACGCAAGCCTGAACTGCCTGCTGAGCCTTTACGCGTGGTACAGCCTGACGACGTTTGTCACCTCGAGTTTCACCGGGCAGGCCTGATAGCGATCTGGCTGCATGATGCGGCAAGTCGACGAGATTCGCCCGCGGCTTATTCAACTGGCTCGAAACGGGACCGCTCGTGAATCGAGGCGGTTACGCTCCCGCCCTGTTCTTTTCCGGCGTTTCGCGCCACCGATCGCCAAGGTAGAATCCAGATACCAGAAATCCGCGTCGTGAATCCGGCGCCCCCGAAGGAAACCATCGTCATGAATGAAAAAACGGATCAAGATGAAGCCGAGGTAATCGACGCGGCCGAACAGGCCCTGCACGAAGCCGTCGCCGAGGCGGACCAGGATCGCGTCAACCAGGTGCTCGGATCGCTGCCTGCCCACGAGGCGTTGCGCCAGGCCTCGCTGATGGAGGGAGAGGAGCGCGATCAGCTGATCGCATTACTGTCTCCCGAAGAGGCGGCCGAACTGGTTGAAGAGGCGCCGGCCAAGCTCGCTGCGAGCATCGTCGACGAACTCGATCCCGAAATCGCTGCAAAAGTCATGGAAATACTGCCCGGCGGAATCCGCGCCGACATCCTGCAGGAACTCGAACAGCAGCGAGCCGAGGACATCCTATCGACCATGACCGTCGAAGACGCCGACGAGGCGCGAAAACTGACCCAGTACGACACCGATTCGGCGGGCGGCCTGATGGAGCCGAAAACCTTCTACTTCGGTATCGACGATACGGTTGGCACGCTGATCAGAGCGCTATCGAGCGACGACGATCAGTTCGAGCGCTACCGCGGGCAACACCCGTATATCGTCGACCCAGACGGCAAGCTGGTCGGCGTAGTATCGCTGCGCAACCTGCTGCGCAACAAGCGAGCGGTGCCGCTGCGCGACATCATGACCGATGCGGTATCGGTGTCGCCCGAGATGCACCAGGACGAGCTGGTCGACCTGTTCGAGGAAAA
>JBFGQE010000247.1:0-4276 GCA_041564355.1 Gammaproteobacteria bacterium
AACAGGTTTACTTATCATTTGCGTGATATCGACAGCGAAATAGCCGCGCCGACATTACGTGACAACGGTTTTCTCACCAATCTCGAGATCAGCGCGCGACACGAGGGTGTCGACATCCTGTTCCGCACGGTGCCCGGCGTTTTCGTCGAGACGAGGCAGCGAGCGATGGGCGGCGAATTCGTCTGGGCCATCGATTTGCGCAAAATCGCGGTGGCGGCAGTGAATACGCCCGACTCGTCCGGTGACCTTGCACAGGCTGATGCGCGGGAACCGATGGTGGCCGGGAAAAAACAGGCCCCGGCGAGTGAGCCGATGATAGTCGATGCGCCAGCAACGATGGAGCCGGTAGCGGAGACAATCGAGCCCGCCAATGAAAAAGCCGCGCCCGCGGTGAGGCTCGAAATCAGGTCGATCAACCCGGGCGCAGATATCGCAAATCGGCTCGAATACGCGGTAACGCTGATGCAGTCGGGGCGTTACGGGGATGCCGAAGCCTTGTTGCGTGACCTGCTCGACGGCAGCGCCGACTTCCGGGCGCGCCGTCAGCTGCTCGCGCTGTATGAACATCGACAACAGCATGCAAGCCTGGCCCAGCTGGCACAGGAATCGGCGACGCGTTATCCGGATGACGCCGGCTTTCGCAGCGAGTACGGCCGTGCGCTGTTACGACAGGGCGCGTATCGCGCCGTAATCGACCTGTTCGCCGGGCGCGACCGGCTCGATGCAAGCCAGCTCGCGCTGCTAGCGGCCAGTCATCAGCGTCTAGACGAGCACGACGATGCGATAAATTTCTATCAGCTCGCGTTGGCACAGGAGCCGAGGGACTCGCGTAACTGGATCGGACTCGGCATTTCGCAGGAGCATGGTAATGCGCTCGCCGACGCGCTGCGCTCCTACCGGGCAGCCGCGCGTCTCGGTAACCTGAATGCGCGCCTGCAGGCCTTCGTCGCCAAACGCATCGACACGCTGCAAAAGGTTTTGGACTGATGGCGTTTACCAAGAAAATCAGGCTTGGTGACCTGCTGGTCGAAAAAGGCCTGATCACCGCCGATCAGCTACAGCTTGCGCTGTCCGAGCAAAAGAAACTCGGACGCAAGCTTGGCGGCACGCTGATCGAGCTGGGCATGATCGATGAGACCAGCCTGCTGAACCTGCTTGCGAGCCAGTTGAGTATTCCGCTGATCGATATCAATAACTACAACTACAGTAACGAGGTCGCCAAGCTGCTGCCCGAGTCGATCGCGCGCCGCTACCGCGCGCTCGTGCTCGAGGAGCGCGACAAGGATTTTCTCGTCGCGATGGCGGATCCGACCGATATTTATGCCCTGGACGAGATCCAGGGCAAGCTGAACAAACCGGTCGGCCAGGCAATCGTGCGCGAATCCGACCTGCTGGAACACTTCGACCTGGTTTACCGTCGCACCGAGGAAATTAGCGCGCTGGCCAGTGAGCTGGGCCAGGACCTCTCGGAAACGGCAACCGATCTGACCGAACTGTTGCAGACCGAAATGACCGACGCACCGGTGGCGAAGCTGCTGCAGTCGATCTTCGAGGACGCGGTGCAGGTGGGGGCGTCGGATATTCATATCGAACCGGACCAGCACGTGATCCGAATCCGCCAGCGCGTCGATGGCGTGCTGCAGGAGCAGGTCATGCAGGAAACCCAGATCGCGCCGGCGGTCGTGGTGCGGCTGAAGCTGATGAGTGGTCTGAATATCTCGGAAAAACGACTGCCGCAGGACGGCCGTTTTCACGTCATGGTCAACCAGCGCGACATCGACGTGCGCCTGTCCACCATGCCGGTGCAGTACGGCGAGTCGGTAGTCATGCGTCTGCTCGACCAGACCCGCGGCGCGCTCGAGCTGGACCACCTCGGCATGACGCCCGAACTGCTGCACCGCTTCCGCAAGAATTTCCACCTGCCGAACGGCATGATCCTGGTCACCGGCCCCACCGGTAGCGGTAAGACCACGACGCTTTACGCCGCGCTGTCCGAACTCAACGTCAAGCAATCCAAGATCATCACGGTCGAAGACCCGGTCGAATACCGACTCGAACGCATCAGCCAGATTCAGGTCAACCCGCGAATCGGGCTCAAGTTTTCCAACATCCTGCGCTCGGCGATGCGCCAGGACCCCGATATCATCATGGTCGGCGAGATGCGTGATCCGGAGACCGTCGAAATCGGCGTCAGCGCGGCGATGACCGGCCACCTGGTGCTGTCCACGCTGCACACCAACGACACGATTTCGACCGCAACGCGCCTGATGGACATGGGCGTGGAAGGGTACCTGCTCGCGACCACGCTGCGCACGATCATCGCGCAACGCCTGGTGCGCAAGGTATGCAGCAGTTGCAGCGAAGACTACACGCCGACGGACTTCGAGGCCGGCTGGTTGCAGGAAGACCTCGGCATCGATATCTCGCGTCAGCATTATAAAAAGGGCCGCGGCTGCAAACAGTGCAGCGAGACCGGCTACCAGGGCCGCATGGGCGTCTACGAACTGCTCGACATGAATCCCGAACTGGCGGAAAAACTGCGCCACGATGATTCACAGGGATTTGTCGAAGCCGCCGAGCGCGCGCCGGGTTACCAGCCGCTGGTGATGGTCGCACACGAGCACGCGGCCCAGGGGCTAACTACGATCGAAGAAATGCTGCGCCTTGCCGGCGAGGTGCCGGATGACGTGCTCGACCGGCCGACGCTGCTGGAGATCGACGACTGATGCCGAACTTCGAGTTCAAGGGTCGTGGTGAAAACGGCCAAATGGTCGACGGGGAAATCGAGGGCTCTAGCATGAACGCGGTCGCAGGACTGCTGATGGATCGCGGCGTGATTCCGATCTCTATCGTGGAAAAGAAACAACAGGTTGACCTGGTCGAGGTCGTCAGGGATCGATTTAACCTGCACAACATCAGCATCGAGGAATTGTTGATGTTTACCCGGCAGATGAGCGCATTGATTCGCGCGGGTATTCCGATTACGCGCGCAATCTCCGGTATTCTCGAATCGATGCACAACCCGCTGCTGGTTCGAACCCTGCGCGATATTCTCGAGCAGCTCGAATCGGGGCGCAGCCTTTCCGTCTCCTGCGCGCGACATCCTCGCGTGTTTTCCAACCTCTACGTCAGCATGATCCAGGTCGGCGAAAACACCGGCCGGCTCGAAGAATCGTTTGCGCTGATGGCCGACTATATCGACCGCAACCGGCGCATCACGCAAAATATCAAGACCGCGCTGCGTTACCCGATGACGGTGATTATCGCGATCGCGATCGCGATGGCGATCGTGAACTGGTTCGTGATTCCGAAGTTCGCCAGTTTCTTCAAGGCAAACCAGCTCGAGCTGCCCTGGCAAACCGTATTGCTGCTGAATACGTCGAATTTCTTCGTCGAGTACTGGTGGCTGGTGCTGGGTGCGATCGCCGTCGCTATCCTGGGCTTTCGGCATTACGTCAATACCCGCCGCGGGCGCTTCCGCTGGCATCGATTCATCGTACATGCCCCGTTGATTGGGGATATTCTGCACCGTTCGTTCATGGCGCGTTTCGCGCGTTCCTTCGCGATGGCCTACAGCGCCGGCGTGCCGATCGTGCAGGCCATGGGCGTGATCTCGCGTTCGATCGGCAACGATTTCATTTCCGATCGCGTCGACGGCATGCGCGAGGGCATCGAACGCGGCGAAGCGCTGACCCGCACCGCGCAGCGCACCGGCATGTTCACGCCGGTGGTCATGCAAATGTTCGCGGTCGGCGAAGAAGCCGGTAACCTCGACGAAATGATGACCTTCATCGCCGATTTCTACGAGGAAGAAATCGATTACGACGTGAAAACGCTGTCCGACCGCATCGAGCCGCTGATCTACGTCGCGGTCGGCGCGATGGTGCTGGTGCTGTCGCTCGGAATCTTCGTGCCGATGTGGGACCTGGCCCAGCTCGCCGGGCGATGAAAACCATCGGCTCCCACCCGGGGGCAATCCTGTTTCGCCTCGGCCTGATGGTCATCGTGATCGCGATCCTGATGCTGGCGTTTTTCGCCTACCTGGCGGAGAGCGAAAAAGTGCTCGAACGCAATTCGGTGTTGCAAACCAAGCGGGTGATCGAGAGCTCGCTCGCGGTCGTGTTCGCCAACCACGCGGTCAGCGGCAGGCTGAACGAGCTCGACGATATCGACGGTGCAAACCCTTTCGACATGCTGCAGCAATTGGAAATTCCGACACCGGGCTACCGCGGAGTGATTGAGCGTGAACTGAGCGACGACCTGGTGCCCGGCTGGT
>JBFGQE010000248.1:0-4247 GCA_041564355.1 Gammaproteobacteria bacterium
CGCGTGACCGGCGCGGGCAACCTCGATGCCGTTGGCCAGCTCTATCTCGTTCATTTCTCGATCCTCGGAGAGACCGACCCCGACCATGGTTTTCAAGCCGTTTTCATGCGCGATGCGGGGAATTTCCTGGTTGCCCTCGATGCAGGAGAAGCTGCGTATCCAGTGCACGTAGGGCTGGATGATGGCGAGTCGTTCGCGAATCTGCGCTTCGCCGATCTCGGTGCCTGGCGACTGCCCGTCCATGTACGGACTGAACGATATCCCATGAATCTTCTGTTGCAGAATCTGTTGAAACAGCTCGATCTTATCGGCCTGGGACAGGCTCGAGAAATCCACCCCGAGCAGCGGCGTGACACCTGCGAGCGAGTACTCGGCCCTGCGCTGCGCGACCGCCGCGCTGGAGCGCGAGCTGACCGCAAACGAATCGTTTTCATTTTTTGACATGATTCAATTCCCCCGTATTTGCCCGGCTTTCAACGCTAGGCGATATCATGACTGACCACCCCGACGTTTTCGTATTCCTTGCCCAGCGCGACTACCGCGCCGGTCAGGGCGGGGTAGCTGGTATCGATCACGAAAGTCGGAATATTACGCAGGTAGCCGGTCAACCGGCCGTGCTGCTCGAAGCGTTCGCGAAAATTCGAACGCGTGAAAAAATCGAGAATCCTGAGAATGATGCCGCCGCCGATGTAGACGCCGCCGCGGGCGCCGAGGGTCAGCGCGAGATTGCCCGCGACCGTACCGAAGATGCCGCAGAAAATGGACAGCGCCTCGGTCGCGATCGGGCAGTCCTGCTTCAGCGCGAGATCGGTTACCTCGCCCGGGGTCAGCGCTTGCGCCTCCCGCCCCTCGAGCCGGCTGATCGCAAAGTGAATTCGCGACAGGCCCGGGCCGGAGACCAGCGACTCGGCAGACACGTGTTCGAGCTTTTCGCGCAGGACCTCGATGATCTGCTGCTCGCGCGCGTTCAACGGCCCGTAGGAGGCGTGCCCGCCCTCGCTTTCGAGCGGAATCCAGCGCTCGCCCGACGGTACCACGCCGGACATGCCGAGCCCGGTGCCCGGACCGAGCACGGCCCGCGGGTGGCCTTCGCGGCTTTCGCCCGGGCCGATCTTGAGGCATTGTCCGTCCGAGAACACGGGCAGGGCGAGGGCCAGCGCGGTGTAGTCGTTGAGCACCTTCAGGTAACGCAGGCCGAGAGCCTCCCGGGTTTCGCGTACGCTGAAGCTCCAGCTGTGATTGGTCATGTTGAGGCGATCGCCGGTAACCGGCGACGCGACCGAGATGGCCGCCTGGTAAGGATCGCCAAGGCCGACCAGCTCGAGGTATTCGCGCGCCGCGTCGACGATCGTCGCATGTTCGGCGCAACGCAGGTTGCGCGGTTCGACCGGCGTGGTTTCGCCGTTGGCGACCAGCGCGAAGCGCGCGTTAGTGCCGCCGATATCCGCGACCAGGCTGTAGTGTTTCGCCTGCATTACCGTGATCCCAGGGGAAAATAGCGCTGCATCTTAATTCAGTCCGGGGCGCGATGTAAACTTTGAGCGGGAGCGAAGGGGTCGCTAGCGCGCAGCCGATTTCAGCCGGGACTGGTGCGCCGGGCCGGCCGCAACGCGAAAATCGGGCCCCCGGCTCAGCGCCACGCCGACCGCCAGCACATCGACAATCGCCAGGTGTGCCATGCGCGATTTGATCGGCGCGTAAAAGTCCTCGTCTTCGAGTAAATTCATTGGCAGGCAGACCGTGGCCAACGCGGCCAGCGTTGATTCCGCCGCGGTAATCGCGATCACGTCGGCGCCGGCGGCTAGGCCAAGCTCGACGCTGGCGGTGACTTCCTGAGTCTCGCCGCTCTGCGAGATAGCGACGATAACGCAGCCCGGCTTCAATAGCGACGCGGATACCGAGTGCACGCTCGGGTCCGAGTAGGCGACGACCGGCACGCCGAGGCGAAAAAACTTGTGCTGCGCGTCCTGCGCGACGATGCCCGAGCCGCCGAGCCCGTAAATTTCGATGCGCTCCGCCGCGGCCAGCAGCTCGACCGCGGCCTGCACCCGGGCCGACGGCAGCGTATCCCTGACCTTGATCAGCGAAGCGATGCTGCTGTCGATTACCTTGGCAATCAGGTCCGGCGCGCTGTCGTCGATCGACAGCCGGGTAACACCGAAATGCGCCCCGGTGGCGAGGTCCTGCGCCAGGCGCAGCTTGAAATCCTGAAAGCCCCTGCAGTTCAGGACCCGGCAGAATCGAATCACCGTCGGCTCGCTGACGCCTGCCGTGGCGGCCACCGCGCCGATGGACTTGCGCAGCACGCGATACGGGTCGGCGAGCACAACGCGCGCCACTTTATGCTCCGCGCGGGTCATGTTACCGCTCGCGTTTTCGATTTCCCGAAGCAGCCTATTCATCGCGCCTCTCAATAATCCTCGATCCAGCCAAAGCCGCGGCGTTCGATCAGATCGCGCGTGCTCGCGGGACCGGGCGAGCCAGACACGTAGGGTTGCGGCGCCGAATCCGAGGACTCCCAGGCCTGCATGATCGGCTCGACCCAATGCCAGGCGGCATTGAGTTCGTCGCGGCGCACGAAGAGCGTCTGGTTGCCCCGGATCACGTCCATCAGCAGGCGCTCGTAGCCCTCGAGATGTCGCTCGGTCTGACTCGCCAGATCCAGGTCCAGCTTGACCGGCTTCAACAGGTTTTCGTCGCCGGCCTGTTTGGCCATCAGGTGTAACTCGATGCTTTCCTGCGGCTGCAGGCGGATATAAAGCCGATTGATGTTGGTGCCGCCCTTGGCCGGCGGATAGATCTCGTAGGGCAGCGAATCGAAATTAATCACCACTTCGCTGACCTGTTCGTGCATGCGCTTGCCGGTGCGCAGGTAAAACGGCACCCGGGACCAGCGCATGTTGTTCACCCGCGTCTTCAGCGCAACGAAAGTTTCGGTGCGACTGCCCTCGGCGATGCCCGGCTCGTCGAGATAACCGGGAACCGCGCTGCCGCACACCAGGCCGGCGCGATATTGCCCGCGCACCGTGTTCGTGCTCACGGTCTCGGGGGTAAACGGTTCGAGCGAGCGGATGACTTTCAGTTTTTCGTCGCGCACGTTGTCCGCGTCCATGTTGATCGGCGGTTCCATCGCGACGATGCAAAGCAGCTGCATCAGGTGGTTCTGCACCATGTCCCGCAAGGCACCGGTGTTATCGTAAAACTCGCCTCGCCCCTCGACGCCGATCTGCTCGGCCAGCGTGATCTGCACGTTGCTGATCTTGGCGTGACTCCAGAGCGGCTCGAAGATCGAGTTACCGAAGCGCAGCGCCATCAGGTTCTGCACCGCCTCCTTGCCCAGGTAGTGATCGATGCGGTAAATCTGGCCCTCGCTAAACACCGACTCGACGCAGGCATTGATCGCGTCAGCGCTTTGCAGGTCGTGCCCCAGCGGCTTCTCCAGCACGACGCGCGAGGTCGGCTGCACCAGGTCGCTGCGCGCAAGGCGCTCGCAGATACCGGCGAATAAAGCCGGCGAGGTGGACAGGTAGAACACCCGCACGCGGTCGCTTGCGTCCCGCAGGAATCCGGCCAGGTTGTCGAAATCGCTATCGTTATTGGCATCGAGCCTGAGGTACTCGATCCGCTGCGCGAACGCGTTCCACTGTTCGGCATGGAAATACTGTTCCGTGATCAACGCGCGACTCTTGTCGGAGATGGATTCGATATACTGCTCGCGCGACAGGTCGCTGCGACCGAGCGCAATAATTCGCCCCTGCTCGGGCAGTTGGCCCGCGCTGTGGCGGTGATACATCGCCGGTATCAGCTTGCGCGCGGCGAGATCGCCGGTGGCGCCGAATATCACCAGGTCGAATGGATTTACCGCTATCACTTCCTGCTCCCCGAAAAATCCGGAATTCATCAATATTGAGCGACGAATTATGTAGTAAATTTACAATATTGCAAATACCGACAATCAAATAAATTTAACGCGGGCCGCTCAAACTTCAATTAGGCATTGTTTTTACTGCAGAAAATATTTAATTTCCGTAGATTATACCAGGTGGCTGGCCCGGGAGGGCAACATTTAGTTTGCGGATTATCTGTAGTTTTGCTACATTTTGCGTCCGTAACTCAACCGGGACGAAAACAGCCTTGCCTGACATCCACGCCACCGTCGCAGCGGTAACCGACAAGATTCGGGCGCGCAGCCGGGACGAGCGCAGCCAGTACATGCGTCGAATCGTCGCCGCAATCGAGGACGGACC
>JBFGQE010000249.1:0-4242 GCA_041564355.1 Gammaproteobacteria bacterium
GCACCACGGTGGCCAGCGCGATGCCGAACACGCCGAGCGGAAACTCGAGCAGGCGGTCGGCGTAGTACAGCCAGGAAACGCTGCCGCTGACCAGGAACGACGCGATGAAGGTGTCGAACAGCAGGTTGATCTGCGCGACCGACGAGCCGAACAGAGCCGGGATCATAAGCTTGACGATTTTCTGCACGCCCGGATGCTGCCAGCCCCAGCGCGGCCGCGGCAGCAGTCCCTCGCGGTACAGGAAAGGGAGTTGGAACAGCAGCTGCGCGACGCCGGCGATCAGCACGCCCCAGGCCAGTCCGCTGACCGACACCTCGAGGCGCGGGCTCAGGTAAAGCGCGCAGCCGATCAGGCTCAGGTTCAACAGCACCGGGGTGAACGCCGGTACGGTGAAGCGTTTCCAGGTGTTCAGAATGCCACCCGACATCGCCGTCATCGAAATCAGCAGGATGTACGGAAAGGTAATGCGCAGCATATCCGCGGTCAGCTCGAACTTGGCCGGCTGATCGATGAAGCCGGCGGCAAAAACCGCGATCAGCAGCGGTGACGCAATAACGCCGACCGCGCTGAGCAACAACAGCATGGCGCCCAGCGTACCGGCAACACGATCGATCAGGTCGCGCGTTTCGCTGGCGCTGAAGTTGCTGCGGTACTCGGTCAGCACCGGCACGAAGGCGAGCGAAAACGCACCTTCGGCAAACAGTCGGCGCAGGAAATTGGGGATTTTGAAGGCGACGAAAAACGCGTCGGCGGCGTCGCTGGCGGAAAAGAAACGCGCGATTACGATGTCGCGCACGAGGCCGAGCACGCGCGACAACAGCGTCATCGAGCCGACCGATGCGGTGGATTTGATCAGCGCGCTCATTTAACTGGTTTCGGGCCCGAATCCTGCGATCTTAAAAGCGCCGAATTCTAGCATCTAAGCCGCGCCATCGCAGTCATTTTAGGTTGACAGTCCGGGTATCAGTGAAGATAATGCGCGCCTCGTTTTTTAAGCCCGATTCCAGGAGTCAACCTTGGCTAACTCAGCATCCGCGCGTAAACGCGCCAGCCAGGCCGAACATCGTCGCCAGCGCAACGCGAGCCGCCGCTCGATGATGCGCACCCATCTCAAGGCAACCGTTGCCGCGATCGCCGCTGCCGACAAGCCGGCCGCCGAGGCCGCCTACAAGAAAGTCGTACCGGTGCTCGACAGCGCCGCGACGCACGGCCTGATCAGCGCCAACAAGGCCGCGCGCCACAAGTCGCGCATGATCGCGCAGATCAAGGCGCTGTAAGGCTACATTCCCGATTTTTAAAAGCCGGACTTGCTCCGGCTTTTTTTTGTCCGTCACTCGGCCAGCCATTCCTGGCTGACCAGCACTTCCCCGTCGGCGAGGATACGGCCGATGAAACGCTCGCCCGCGCGCACTTCGCCGACCCCGCTCGGCGTACCGCTCATGATGATGTCGCCGTCCTCGAGCGTCATGAAGGATTGCACGCCAGCCAGGATTTCGTCCGGCTTGTGCAGCATCAGTTCGTAGCCGCCGTCCTGACGCAGCGCGCCGTCGACCTCGAGCTGCAGCGAGAGGCTGGCGATCTCGTGATCGCCGAGCGGGACGAAGTCGCTGAAACAGGCCGCGCCGTCAAAGGCTTTGGCGCGCTCCCAGGGCAGGCCCTTCTTTTTCAGTGCGGATTGCAGTTCGCGCCGCGTCAGGTCGAGACCGAAGCCGACAGCGTCGAGTCGGTTGTCGCGCAGGGCGAAACAGATTTCGCCCTCGTAGTGCAGCGTCTCACCGTCGCGTTCCGAGTAGAGCTGTTCGGAGATCGCCGAATTCGGCTTGCAGAAGATCACCATCGCGTCCGGCGTTTCATTGCCGAGCTCGCGGATATGCTCGAGGTAGTTGCGTCCGATGCAGACGATTTTGCCCGGGGTAAAGCGGTCGCGGCCGAGTTTCAGGGTTTTCATGATCTGCAGTATAGAAGTTAAGTAGTTCACAAAGAACTGTTTTCGGTTCAGCCAGGATTCAGTCTGCCCGCGCTACAGTGCCGCCATCGTTTAATAGCCCGGAGGGTTGTAATGATGAAACCGCAAACACGCAAGCTTCGAATCCTTGGCGCCGCGAGCCTGTTGTCGTTCGCGCTGGTCGCCGCGCCGGCCAGTGCTGATCACGGCGCCAATCTCGTCGCGCCGATCGTCACCGCGATCGCGCTGGGCGCGATCCTGCATCATGGGCATCACCGGCATCATCGGCATTACTACCACGGTCACGGACACGGACACGGTCACTACCGACCGCACAAGCGCCATCGTCACAGCCATAGCTACGGCTACGGCGGCTACGAGCCGCGCAAGCACAAGCCGTACAAGGGGCACAAGTCGCACAAGGGGCACAGGTCGCACAAGGGGCACCGTGGCGACAAGTACGCCGGGTACAAGCGGCACGACCAACGCAGCCACTGGTAAGCCGTCATGAAAGCATCCCTGATCCTGATCGTCGGCGCCGCCCTGTTCGCTCAGGCCAGCCTGGCGCAGGCGAGCGAGTCCACGCTGTCGAGTCGTTCGGTCGG
This sequence comes from Gammaproteobacteria bacterium, assembly GCA_041564355.1. Classification (GTDB taxonomy): domain Bacteria; phylum Pseudomonadota; class Gammaproteobacteria. The sequence goes on from JBFGQE010000249.1 coordinate 2,551, forward strand.
CAAGCTGAAAGCCGACCAAAGTATCGATTTGTCGCGCCAGTTAGGCGATACCACGGTGATGTCGAGGCCGTCCCCCGCGCAATCCGAAGACTATGCATCCAGGGCCGTCAACCAGGCTTTATCCGGGATCGCGAACCGTCACGACCAGCTGTTCGAGATCTACAGCGCCGATGTGGATTTGCTCGCGGATTACGACGGCGACGGTTATCACCACGCGCTCAACGTCAGTTTCGCTGTCGACGTCAGTTACGACAGCGCGACGGTTTACGCGAAGCTTTATCTCAGCCGCGAGGGCGGGCCCTGGGTGCAGTATTTCACCACCGACCTGTTCGGTATTCACCTCGATGATATCGAAGACACTTACGAGGTCGAGACCGAACTGGTCGACGGCTATACCCCCGGTTACTACGCGGTACTGGTCGAAATCTACAGCCTCGACCACGCCTATCTGGTGGCCAGCGAGGTGCTCGACTACCACTATCTCGGCCGCGACCTCGCGCTCGAAGACCGGAACTGGGACACGCCCTATGTCGAAGAGATTCACGCCGAGGTCGGCGTGTCGGTCGGCGCCGGCGATGCCTCGTCGCTGTTGGTCCTGTTATTGATTATCCAGGTTGTGATCGCAGCCAGGGGATTCCTCGCCCCATCCCCCTGCAAAAATAGCGAAAAACTAAAAGAAGAAAAGAATTCCCTGCGCTGCGGTCCTTAATTTCGGCCTGTCCACAAGGAGGACGCCACCCCCGCTCCCGCGGGGGGTTTTTTTAATATGCTGTCTTTCCCGCGCAAGCGGGGATCTCCCGCCCCCCACGCTGCGCGCGGTGGAGAACGGACTCAGTACCCAGCCCGTCATTTAACCCCGGGAACCTCGCGCTGAAAGCGCGTGGTCAACAGTTCGACGATTTTCTTGAAGTCGTCGTTGCTCGCCCAGCCGAGCCCCAGCGTTTTTTGCGTGATCCTGCCGTCGAGGAGCACGGTCAGCCTGATCGCGCGCATTGCCACCTCGGCGCGATAGATCGTGTCGATCGGATAAAATTTGCCGCAGAACAGGCCCTTGTCGTCGAGTACGAGACGCGGCGCATGCCAGCGGGCCCGTGCGTATTGCCCCGCCATCAGGAAAGTGATTGCGAAAACGATGTAGTGCGGCAATACCGGCGGCCAGGCCCAGAGGCCGGCGAGGTAGAGCAGTATCGGCGCGAGCGCGATGTTAGACGCGACATGCACGACGCGCGGTTTACTCGAGTAAAACACCTGCGGATCGGCGTTATCCATGCGTTACCTCGCGGTTGGGTTTCAATCGGCAGGTATCCGGGTAGACCTTGATCAGGGGCACTTTCTGTTGCTGCAATTCGCGCTGCAAATTTTCCCAGTAACCCGTGGTCAGCAAGTCGCCATGGAACTGACGAAACAGCTGGCGCTGGTCGCGATCGCGTATGCACAACCCGGCCTCGATTTCCTCGGGTAAAAAGATCACGCCGTCCTCGAAATACCAGTCGGGAATATCCTCTTCGCCATCGATGCGGTCGAGGTTGCTGCGGATCTTGACGTCGACGAAGTCCTCGAGTGCGTCGTAGTCGTACAGGTAGACCTTGAGGAAATGGCTGACGCCGTAGTTGCGCGCGTCGAGATCCTTGTTGAATATGTTCGCCGCCGCGTTGTTCTTGATGCAGTCGCCGAGGCTCTCGATCGCGATGC
>JBFGQE010000250.1:0-4234 GCA_041564355.1 Gammaproteobacteria bacterium
TGATTGTCGATTTTCTGACCGGCTTCAAATCAGCCAATGGCACCCGCCTGGCTTATGAATGGACCGACGACAAATTCAAGGATGACGTCTCGTTGAACGAGTTTAAAGGCATGGTTTCCTTGTTACGGGCGGAAAACAACGGCGCGGATATACGCTTGGTCGGTTACGAGGTATTCGGTCCGGTAGAGAGAATGGCCGTCTATGCGAGTTCGAAAGTGAGCGAGGGAAGCATGTACTTTAAGTTCATCCTGGTGGGCACGAAAACCAAGGACTATTACCTGTTGAACCTGGATGTGAAGCACTCGAGCTTCATTAAAAAGGGGTTTTACCAGGAGTATGGACAACCGATTATCATCGAAGGCGTGTGACAGGCGTGTGCATGCCCACGGATTTGTCGCCGTGTCGGTGATAACGGGGAAGGCAAGAGACTGGCCCGATGCCGACTGAAATAGAACGAAAATTCCTAGTGGAGCTCGCGCGGGTTCCACTGCCGCCGCGCGGTATCGAAATTAAACAGGGATACCTGCCCCTCTCGGAAAACGTGAACACCGCGGTCAGGGTTCGGGTCATGGGAGAACGGGCGTTCCTCGCGGTGAAGGGCAAAAATAGCGGGGCCACCAGGCAAGAGTTCGAATATCCGATCCCGCTGCCGGAAGCGCTCGAAATGCTGCAAAATCTCTGTCAGCAGCCGTTGATCGAGAAAACCCGCTACGAGATACCCGTCGGCGAGCACCTTTGGGAAGTCGATATTTTTCATCGCGACAACGACGGTTTGGTCGTAGCCGAGGTCGAATTGAACAGCGAAGACGATGATTTCGAGCGACCGGACTGGCTTGCCGAGGAGGTTACGGATGACGCCCGCTATTACAATTCAAACCTGTTGCAACATCCTTTCAAGGACTGGGACGCAAGCTGATCGTCCGTCCGGTTCGGCGCGGAAGGCCGGGCTGGCTGTGTGAAAAATGGGGATTAATGCCGTCTCGCCTGAGTCGCGAATAATCGAAAAATGATTGAATTGTGATGCAGTTGACTATCTTTTGTATCATTGTATGATACAAAAGATAGTATGATAACGATCAACCTCGAATCCGCGGTGCCGATCGTCGAGCAGGTCCACGCCGAAATCCGGCACGCGATTGCGCGCGGCGCGCTGCGGCCGGGCGATTCGTTGCCTACCGTGCGCCAGCTCGCCGACGATCTCGGCATTAACCTGAATACCGTCGCGCGCGCCTATCGCCTGCTCGAGAACGATGGTCTCGTAACCAGCATTCGCGGTCGCGGCAGCGTAGTGCGCTCGGCCCGCGAGGCGCCGGCCATAGCCGCGCGCAGTCTGCAGCAACGTATTGGCCAGTCGATTCGCGCACTGATCGCCGATGCCCGACTTGCCGGGCTCGAACGCGGCGAGCTCGAAAGCCTGTTCATCGAGCAGGCGCGGTCGCAGTGGCCGAAGGAGTAACCCCATGGACTTGTTCGATACCGGTTTTACCCTGCTTATGATCCTGTTTCCGGCGGTGTTCACGCTGTTCGTGCGGCAACGCGAAACGCAAGCCGAAACCCGCGCGCTGAACAAAAAGTTGACCGGCCTGCTGTGGCTCGCGAGCGCGATCGCAATCGGCTTTTATGCACTCCTGTTTCGCTGGAACCCGGCGCTTGCCTATTTCATGTGGCTGGCTTTTTTCCCACTCTGGTTCCTGTTCGCGATGCCGGTGCTGCGCACGCGCAATGCGGGTTGGGGGCAACCCGAGCCGGGCGCGCTGCGCTCGGCAAGCCTGGTGCGCCGCGACGAGTTGCCGCGGGGACTGCGTACCGCCTGGATCGGATTGACCCTGGTCTGGATACTGCTGCTGGTCGCTTCGATATACGGCCTGGCGAGCGATACCTCCGGTGCTGCGCATTGGTGGCTGCCTGGTTTCAATCTGGTCGCCGGCGGCGAACTGTGGCTTTTGCACTGGGCCATGCGACGCTCGTTGATCGAACCCGAACCCGTGTCACTGAATGAAAGTGCCCAGTTGCGCGCCGAGCGCGAGCGCTTTCGTCGCTTCAAGCTGGGCGGCTGGTTTGCGCTCGCCGCGATCGTGATGCTGATTTTTTCGCTGCCGCCGGTGTTGTTGATCTGGCTTGGCGGGGACGTTTTGACGCTGGTTATCATTATCGGCGCCGGAGGCGGTTCCCTCGCCGGCATCGGCGGTGGCGTGTTCGGCACGATGGCGTCGATCAAGCGCGCAAAAATAAACCGGCTTTACGCCGAAGCGTCGGTCGATAATTCCGCCTAGCGGCCGAGACGAGGCTGGACAGGGGTATTATTCACGGCATTATCGACAGCTGATGGTAAAACTTTCGCTTAAATGACTATATACCTTGTCAGGCATGGCCAGACGGTCTGGAATTTCGAGAAACGCATGCAGGGCCAGTGCGACTCGCCGTTGACCCAGAGCGGAATCGAACAGGCAGTCCGGATCGGCCGGGATCTGCGCGCGCAGCTGGGCCGCGACGGCAAGCCGGAAGTGACCAGTAGCCCGCTTGGCCGCGCCATGCAGACCGCAGAACTGGTTTGCCGCGAACTCGGCATCGAGGCGAGCCATATCCTGCAGGACGACAGGCTGATGGAAGCCGACCACGGCGACTGGTCGGGGCTGGTCAAGGCCGACGTCAAGCAGCAGTATCCCCGGGAGCTGGCCGAACGCCGCGAGAATCGCTGGAATTTTCGCTTCCCGGGCGGGGAATCCTACGTCGATCTCGCGCGCCGCGCCGCGCTGTGGTATGCCAGCGTGAGGGACCATGAGGGCAGCCTGGTCGTGGTCACGCACGAAATGCTGAGCCGCTGCATTCGCGGCCACTATCTCGGCCTGGATAGCGCGCAAACGTTGCAGCTTTCGCATCCTCACGAGGCGGTATACGTCCTCGCGAACGGGCAAATCGAGCTGCTCCCCCATGGCTGAGGGCAGGCTACCTGGGCGCGGCAAACCGTGAAGATCGGTTTTCGCGAGGCCAGCAGAAGCGATATCGCAAGACTGGTCGCGTTGCTCGCCGACGACGAACTTGGCGCCACGCGTGAAGATAACTCGCAACCGCTCAACCCGCGTTACCTCGATGCGTTCGACGCGATCGATAAAGATCCGAACAACGAGTTGATCATTGTCGAGAAGGCCGACGAGCTGGTTGGCATGATGCAGCTGACGTTTATCCCCTACTTGACCCATACCGGGTCATGGCGCTGCCTGATCGAGGGGGTCAGGGTCGCGCGCTCTCACCGCGGCAAGGGAGCCGGTCGACGCATGATCGAGTGGGTGATCGAGCGCGCACGGGAGCGGCAGTGTGGCATCGTGCAATTAACCTCGGACAAGCAACGCCCGGAAGCGTTGCGCTTTTACCGGTCGCTCGGTTTCAACGCGACGCACGAGGGTTTCAAGCTGAAAATATAAATCAACCGTGGCGGAAATTGCCGGTTAAACTAGTCACGCGTGACGCGTTACCACGAGACTGCCTATGCCATCATCCACCGCGCTGTACCTGGCCGCATTTCTGGCCGTAGTCATAGGCCTGATCCATTCGTTACTCGGCGAGAAATATATCCTGCAGCGGTTGTTTCGCCGCGGCGACATACCGAAACTGTTTGGCAGCGAGGAATTCACCACGCGCACGCTGCGCTTTGCCTGGCATCTGACCACGATCACGTGGTTAGGTTTTGCCGCGATTCTCGTGTTGATGGCAAATCCGCCGCTGCGCGTCGGCAGCGTCGGCATGGTAATCGGGGTTACCTTCATGGTTCATTTCCTGGTCGCGCTGATCGGAACGCGGGGCCAGCACCTGTCCTGGATACTGTTTCTCGTCATCGGTATTTGTACCTTTTATGCGATCGGTGCCGGTTGAAGCCGTCGCGTCAGCTCGGGGTTTCGCTGGGTTCGGAAAGATCTGAACCGGCGAGCCATGCGTAAGAGCAACATGTTCACCGGTAAGCTACAGCAGCGGGCCACGCGATGGATTCGCTAACCCAGTTCACGCTCGGTGCCGCGGTTGCCGAGGCGACGCTCGGGCGCAAGGTAGGTAATCGCGCGCTGTTATGGGGCGGAGTAGTCGGTACGCTTCCCGATCTCGACGTGTTGGTGCCGCTGGGTGACGCGGTCGCCGATTTCACCTATCACCGCTCCGCGTCGCATTCGCTTTTCGTGCTCGCGCTCGCGACGCCGCTGGTGGCGTGGATGATTACGCGCATTCATCCTTCGACGCGCGAACA